>NZ_CAPDXS010000024.1:3739-44744 GCF_948601915.1 uncultured Acetatifactor sp.
GGTTTCTCACCATGTTCACCAACGCCTACAATAACGTGACCCGTGTATTTGCGGCCATTGGTTCCTGGTTTGGGGCACGGTGGAACGATATAAAGAACGCCCTGGCCCAAGTAGCAACCTGGTTTCTCACCATGTTCACCAACGCCTACAATAACGTGACCCGTGTATTTGCGGCAATCGGTTCCTGGTTCGGTGCCAGATGGACGGAAATAAAGTCCGCCCTTGCAAACGTGGCATCCTGGTTTTCAACCACATTCCAAAACGCATACCAGGGCGTGGTAAACGCATTTTCAAACGTGGTTTCGTTCTTTTCTGGCTTATGGGAGAAAATCAAGGGCTGTTTTGTGGATGTGGGCGTGAAAATCGGTTCTGCCGTTGGGGATGCCTTTAAATCGGCAATCAATAGCTGTCTTTCCACCATAGAGGGCGTGGTAAATAAATTCATAGGCATGATTAACGGCGTGATTGATGTAATCAATGAGATACCGGGCGTTTCCCTGGGGAAGATAGGAACCTTGTCATTGCCAAGACTGGCAAAGGGCGGCGTATTGAGGGAGGGCCAGGCCATGGTGGCGGAAGCCGGCCCGGAACTTTTGAGCATGGTAAACGGAAAAGCGGTTGTAACGCCGCTTACGGGGACGGCAAGGAACCACGCCATGGAGAACGCCGGAAAAGGCGGCGGTGGATATGTACAGAATGTGAATATAACAAGCCCAAAGGCGTTAAGTCCTTATGAGGTGGGCAGACAGACCAGGCTACAGACCAGGGCCATGATTTTAAGGATGCAAAGGGGGTAAATCCAGTGTCGGACATTAAAGTGATATGCACAAGCGATAAGAACGTGGCATTGACCTTTACCTGGGACGGGTTTACCCCGTTCCACCTGGTAGACATAGAGGGCATATACGGGATAGAAAGCAACGTGGTAACAAGCGAGAACACCACCACGGACGGCAGCACCTACCAGGGAGCCACGGCAAAGGAAAGAAACATTGTGCTGACCGTGGAAATGGATGGGGACTATAAGGAGAACCGAAACCTTTTATACCGCACGTTCCCCATAAAACGGACCGGGACCATGCAGTATATAGAGGACGGGGAAGCCAAGACTATTGATTATGAGGTTGAAAACATCCTGCCGGGAGCCACAACGGGCGTGGTGCGTGACTATACCATTTCCCTAAAATGCACGGACCCGTATTTCAAGGACCTGGCAGACATTGAAGTGGTGATGGCATCATGGGTGAGTGATTTCTTTTTCCCGGCGTGCTTCCCGGAAGAGGGCGTTATATTTGGGCACCGGGAAGCTGAATTGGTAAAGGAAATTGAAAATGACAGCGGAGCCGACAATATCGGCATTGTGGTAATCTTCCATGCGGACGGTGCCGTGAAGAACCCGGCCATATACCATGCCGAAAGCGGAGAATTTACAAAGGTTGGATATACGGAGAACAATTTCACCATGGCATCCGGCCAGTACGTCATCATAAACACTTATACCGGGAAAAAGAACATATATCTTTTGGACGGCGTGACCCAGGCGGAGATTGAGAACCATAAAAACAATTATGGGGTGATTGATTGGGATGCCGTGATTGAACGGTACGGAACCGTGATAAATGAATACCTGGATGAAGATGGGGACTTTATACAGTTGCAGGATGGGACCAATACCCTTACCTATTCGGCGGATGAGGGCGTGAACTATCTTTCCATATCTGTATATTACAGAATTTCATATTTGGGGGTGTAGGAATGGAAATACACGTCTATGACCGCAGCCTTAGACGGTTGGGGCACATTGAGAACCACACGTCCCTACAGTGGCACAGAAAATATTATGAATGTGGGACATTTGAACTTCACTGCCCGGTGACGGCGGAAAATCTTAGGCTTTTGAAGCCTGGGAACGTCATTACCAAAGGGGACAACAAACTGGAAGCTGCCGTGATACGGGGGGACCAGACGGAAGAGGAAAGCACGCTTGTAAATGAGATTACCAGGAATGGAAAGTTTCTTCCCGTGTACCTGGGGGACCGTCTGACCGGGCCGCTTTTCAATTACAGTGGAACCGTGGAAGATGCCATGCGCTTTATGTTGGGCAGGATGGCAGCAGTCCCCCTATTGCAGATTGCGGAGGGGACCGGGGACAAGACAAAAATACAGTTCCAGGCCACTTACAAGAACGTCCTGGAATACCTCACCAAACTGGCGAGGTATGCGGAAATCGGGTTCCGTGTGGTGCCGGATTTCAAGAAAAAGACCATGACCTTTGAAACCTATAAGGGCATAGACAGAACCCAGGCACAAGGGAAAAATCCCAGGGTCATCTTTTCGGAAAGTTACGATAATCTGAACCAGGCAAAGCATAATTACAGTGACGAAAGCATGAAAACCAAAGTAATTGTGGGAGGGGCAGGGGAGGGGTTAAACCGTGTCTATGTGACCGTGGGAGGCGGAAGCGGTTTTGACTTACGGGAAGTGTTCCTGGATGCAAAAGACATAAACAAGGACGAACTGACGGAAGCGGCATATCTGGCCGCATTGCGGACCAGGGGGCAGGAATACCTAAATGAAAACAAGGTATTTGAAAACTTTGAAGCTGAAGCCGAAGCGGATGTGAATTTCATCTATCAAAAAGATTATGACCTGGGGGATGTGGTGACGGTAAAGAAGAAAAAGTGGGGCACTTCCCAAAATCTTAGGATAACGGAACTTTGCGAGGTTTACGAATATGGGGGAATGTATGTTGTGCCCACTTTTGGGGATGCCTTGCCCACGGCAATAAAATGGGACGATTAGAGGAAAGGAGGGAAAGACAATGGCAGTAAGAGGTTTTTTCTACAACGCCACGGATTTGAACGATAAGGAGCGCAGATACAACGGCCAGGATATGAACGAAGATAAAGCCCCTTTCTACAAAGAGGGCGTTGTATACGGCCATTTACAAGTCACGGCAGGGGACGGGATGGAAGTAAGGGTGGATGGCGGAAGCCGGAAAGGGTACGCCTATATTAATCTTCACACCATACACAATACCGCAGTCCTGCCGCTTACCGTGAGCCAGGCAAGCGGAACACTCCACAGGATTGACCGGGTGATTGTGCGGAATGATGAAACGGAGCGCAGACCAAGTATTTTTATCCGGGAGGGTGCATTTTCAAGCAAGCCGCAGCCGCCGGGGCTGATAAACAATGATGTAATCCAGGAAAAGAGCCTGGCCCGTGTCTATGTGAGGGCCGGGGCGGTGGCAATTACCCAGGCAGACATAACAGACGAAAGGGCGGACGATTCCGTGTGTGGGTTTGTGGCTTCACAGTTCAAGGAACTGGATTTCTCACAATTCCTTTCACAGTTCAACGCCTGGTTTGCGGAAGAGAAAAAGGCAATGGAAAAAGACCATGCCGCCTTTGTGAAAGAGTATACCGAACTTATCCGGGATTTCATGGATGGCCGGGAAGATGATTTAGAACAGTTCAATGCCTGGCTTGCCAAAGAGAAAAAGGCAATGGAAAAAGACCGTCTTTCCTTTGTGGAAGAATACGCCGGGATGACAAAGGATTTCATGGAAACCCAGGCGGCGGAATGGGAAAAGTGGTTCCAGGGAAAGCAGGATGAACTTGCCGGGGACGTGGCCGGGAAATTGCAGTTGCAGATTGACGGCCTTAGAAAGAAAGTCCATAACATGGCGTTCAAGCTATGGATTGCCTACCGTCTGGAGAGCATCCAGGGAGCCGTTACCCTCACGCTTACCAACACCATAACGGGGAGCATCCAGACGGCGGATTTCACGGAAAGCGGCATTGGGTTTTACATCACGGAAGCCGGGGACTATACCGTGAGGACCAACAAAGGGGGCGTTGTGGCAACGCCTAACAGATTTTCCGTTGACAATGTGGACCTGATGCACACAATGACCGTTTCCTTGCGTGACGGGGCGGATAGGGGCTATATCGGAAACTATATGGGTGCCTATATACAAAGGCAGACGGTAAGGCTTTATATAGCCTATCTGTTGGAGAGCATCCAGGGAGCCGTTACCCTCACGCTTACCAACACCACAACGGGGAGGGTGCAGACGGCGGCGGTTTCGGAAAGCGGCGTTGGCTTCCATATCCAGGAAGCCGGGGACTATATCATGGAAACGGATATGGAAGCCGTGATGCCCATACCAAGGACGTTTTCCGTTGGAAATGTGGACCATATGCCGCCAGGGCATACAATGACCGTTTCCTTGCGTGAGTGCGCCAATATGGCCTATATAGGCAACTATATTGGAACCCATATATTAAGTTAAAAAGAAAGTGAGGTAAGAGGATGAAAGGATTTCCTAAAGTAATCAAAACAAAGTCGGACCTGGTAAACACGTTCAAGATGGCGAAGAAAGGGAGCCTTAAAAAGTCGGATTGGTTGGAAGCCGTGGTGAAACTGGAAAACCAGAACTGGATTATGTGCCCGGTCATCAATCTGTCAGAGGACAGAAAGGCGGTCACAATCATGTTTTGTGCCGAAGCGGCAGCAGGGCAGAGAGTCAAGAACGGGGCGGTATATCCGACCATACAGAGCGTTGAAACGGTGGAGGTAGGGAAAAGTACCACCGACACGGAAAACGCCGACACAGAGGGCCAGGAAGCGGCCAGGGAGGGCACGGGAAGCGGCCAGGCGGCAGCAGGGCAGCAGAATACCACAACCCACACTATACTGAACCTTTCCAAAGCCGTGAATATCGGCACAATGGAAATCGGCATCCCGGCGGCGGTGACGTTCTATGACCGCCTGGGGATTTCCAGGGAGGAAATAGAGGAAATGAAAGGAGAATTGGAAGCGTGAGCAGATTATTTGTGTATGATGAAAATATGTTGGATGAACGGGCGAAGATTACCGTTGCAAAGATGGCGGCCATTTCTGATATTGTGGCCCCGGACAAAGCGTACATCCAGTACAGCGGACGGGGAGAAATCACGGTCATTGGCGGATGCGTGATTGCGGTGGGTGAAACGTCCGTGTTCAAGACGGCGGAAACCATACTTACAAAGGAAAATCTGGACCAGGGAAGCGATTTTGCACATGGCAATGATTATTATATCTATATTTGTGACCCGGGAACGGATGACCAGGACGAACAGTATTTGATTTCCTTAAATTCCACGTTCCCGGACGGCGAGGGATGGGACGATACCAACACCAGGAAGATTGGCGGATTCCATTATGGCCGCGTGAGGAATACGGACGAATACGGCAGGCCAATCAATACATCCGGGGCGGTAAGGGGTGCCGGATGGGAGGGGAATACCCGTGTGGACATTATCCCCAATTCTGTATGGACAACGAAGCACCGCCCTAAATGTGACCCGTCCGGCATGGTATACCTGGGGAACGCCTTGTGGGGTGATATTTACCTTTCCAGTGATGACGGGGCCAATGGGTTGCAGTCTGTCTATTGCGGCACGCCTATCACGGGTACGGAGGGCCTTAACTGGTATATTGCAGGGGAAAGGGCAAGGCGTGTGGGGAAGCGTCTGCCGGATTACATGGAATTTACCGTGGCAGCAGACGGAAGCCCCCAGGGGTTGGATGATTCCAACACAAACGGGTGGACGGCAACCGCCAACAAGGCAAGAACCGCCGTTGGGAACATTGCAAACGCCGTGAGTGCCTTAAATATATGTGACCTGGTGGGGAACGTGTGGAAATGGTTGGTTGAACTGTTACATGACCCAACGGGGGCATCCTGGGCGTGGCATAATGTGTTAGGCAACGGTTACGGCCAGGCGTATATGGCGAATAGTACGGGCTTGCGCGCCCTCGTTGGCGGCGGCCGTTGGCGCGACGGCGTGCGTTGCGGTTCACGGGCCGTCGGTTGCGACGGTGTTCCGTGGCCCGTGAGCACGAGCGTTGGCGTGTGGTGCGTGTGTGACAGTCTGTAAATCTGTTGGGGTGGGCGAAAGCCCAACCCCGACTTGTAAAGGGATGGAGAAATGGCCCAAGAAAAAGAAACAGAAAACAAGCAAACAAACGGTTTCATGGAAAGCATGAAACTATTCCAAAAAGTTTATGATTTCCTGGTTTATATCTTTCCAATCTTAGGACAGCTTCCGAAGTTTGAAAAGTTCGCATTGCAGCTATACATAAAGCAGTCACTTTTTGAACTGGTAAAGGACATAATACGGTTCAGAAAGACGGGAACGAAAAGCCATATATATGCGGCGGACGTGGAACTGGAATTTATACGGGTGCTGATTCGGCTTGCGTTTGACTTGAAATATTCGGCGGTGAACAAACACCGATATGAAGTGGCAAGCCGGAAACTGGCAGAGGTAGGGAAGATATTGGGCGGCATTATCGGAGCCGTGAAAGACGGAAAATGGAAATAATAAATAAAATATGGGGAAACTGTTAATTCGCACCTGGCCGGGCTTGCACGCCCTCATTGGCGGCGGCAATTGGAACAACGGCGTGCATTGCGGTTCACGGGCCGTCAATTGCAACAATGTTCCGTGGAACGTGAACACGAACATTGGCGTGTGGTGCGTGTGTGACTAATCAACTTTGCAGACTTAGGGGCCTATGGGCTACTAGCAAGATTTATCAATCATTCTGATAAGTCAGACGGTTTTCCCGTTCCGGCGTTCTGTCCGGACAAAATAGAAAAGGCACCGCCTTTTGAGTAGAAGAATATTTGAAAATTGGTAGGGCAAAATGAAAACAGTTAAAGGGTTACATGAAAAAATGTATACCTTTGACAATGCCAATACATCATTCAAGAAAGCCGCAGCAAACAAGCGGTTCCATGAAGAGGTATTGGCATTTTCCATGTCAAAGGAGGATGAACTATTTAGGGCGTGTGAGGAATTGGAGAACCTCACCTATAAGCAGGGGGAATATACCGTTTTCAAGGTGTGGGAGCCAAAGGAACGGCTTATCATGGCGTTGCCGTTCTATGACAGAGTGGTGCAGCACATGATTGTAAATGCCATAGGGCCGGTATTTGAACAAAGGTTTTATACCCATTCCTATGCGTGCCGTGAGGGGAAAGGGATGCACGCCGCAAGCAACCAACTGTATAAATGGATGTATGAATTGATGACGGCCCAGGGATTGCGGCTATACGGCTTTAAAGGGGACATAAGCAAATACTTTGCATCCATTCCGCATGAAGAATTGAAAACGGAAAATAGGCGGTACATAGGGGACAGGAAAGCCCTTTATCTTATGGACAATATCATTGACAAGAACGGGATATTGCCGGACGGCGTGGGCATCCCGGTGGGAAATCTTACATCACAATTATTTGCCAATGTGTACGGGAACCGCCTGGACAAGTTCGTGAAACATACCTTGCATATCAAGTATTACATCCGATACATGGATGACTTTATCATCCTTTCCCCGGACCTGGCACAGCTAAAGGAATGGGTGAAACGGATTGAAGAGTTTTTGGAAGAGGAAATGAAATTGCACTTGAATCCCAAAAGCACCATTCTGTATGCCGGAAATGGGATTGACTTTTGCGGCTATATCCACCACCCGGAATATAGGAAAGTCAGAAAAGCATCCGTCCGGCGGCTGAAAAATGACGTGAAGCACCTGGAAGCCGGGGAACTGGACCGTGAAGCCTTTGAGCGGAAATACAAAAGCCGCCTGGGGCACATGGGGCACGCCGACACATACCACGTCACAAAGGCAATAGAATATGAATTGCTGTTTTGGGAGTGGGAGCAGAGGGAAAGCGGACTTTTGATTCCGGCATAACCGGGTCAGAATTTGAACACAAAACCGCCTACAATAAAACCGTGGCAAAAGGAATAATCCAAGAAAGGAGAAAAGGACAATGAAAAGTGAGTTGATGGAATTTCTTTTGGAAATGGCGGAGAATCCGTTTTTAAGAGCGGTGGCCCTGGCGGTTGTGTTTGATACTATCATGGGCGTACTTAGGGCGGTAAAGGAGCGAAAGTTTAATAGCTGTATCGGCATCAATGGAGCAATCCGCAAAGTGGGCATGGTTCTGTCTATTATATTCCTACGTCTGGCGGATGCCGTTATAGGCATCAACCTTATAGGATTCCTGCCAAAGGAAATGTGGGCAGCAATCGGTATGGATGCACCGCTACACTTAGGAATGGCTGAATTTTTCGCTATTCTCTTTGTGGCCTATGAAATTGTAAGCATCTTAAAGAACATGACGTTGGCCGGGCTGCCAGTAAAAGGTTTATGGCTGAAAATAAAGACCGTCCTTTCCAAGTATACCACGGAATTGCCGGATGACGATTAAGGAGGAAATGGCTATGGATGAAAAAGGTTACAACCAGGTAGAAGATGAAGTCATCCACCCGGACGAAGAAAAGGGGGAAGAGGAATAATGATTACGGTAGTAATAGACCCAGGGCATTATACCAGGTATAACAAGGGAGTGGCAGCCGGATATTATGAGGGTAACGCCGTATTCAAGTTGGCACAGTACCTTAAAGAAGAATTACAGAGTGGCACAGACCAGATAAAGGTTGCCATGACAAAGAACACAATGGCGGAAAATCCGGGCGTATTTGCACGAGGACAGTTTGCTGTAAGCAACAGGGCAACCGTGTTTTTGTCCTTGCACTCTAACGCCGTTGGGGATGCGACAAAGTATGAAAAGGCTTATGGCGTGTCCGTCTACCGCTCTTTGTTTCTCCCGGACAGTGAGGACCTGGGCAAGAAATTGGCGGATGCCATTGTGGAGGTAATGGCCCCGGTAACGGGCGTTACATATTCCAGGGGTGTATTGACCAGGAGAAGCGATACAACGGGAAGAGATTATTATGGAGTTATCCGTGGAGCGGTGAACAATGCAGGAACCGCCGCCCAGGCATCCGCCGGAGTGGTAAAGCACGCCTTTATTATCGAACATGGTTTTCATACAAATAGCCGGGAATGTGATTTCCTGGCCGTGGACGATAATTTGAAAAAGATTGCAAAAGCGGAAGCAGATACCATAAAAGAGCATTTCGGCATCATTGCCGCAGATTATGAGGGATTGCCAATCATGGGAGAATCTACGGCAACCGAAGCGCAGCTATTGGCATATCTGAAAGAAAACAATTCGGCGGCAATGGAGGAATTTGCAGGATTGCCAGGCATTTACATGGAAGAGGGAAAGGCCGAGGGCGTGAGAGGGGATGCCGCTTTTTGTATGGCGTGCAAGGAAACCGGGTTTTTCAAATTCGGTGGAGACGTGAAGAAAGGGCAGAATAATTTTTGCGGCCTGGGGGCAACGGGCGGCGGAAATCCAGGACACTCTTTTGAAACGCAACGCCTGGGAGTACGTGCCAATATTCAGCACTTGAAAGCATATGGAAGTGCGGAGCCGCTTGCAAATGAGTGCGTAGACCCACGGTTTAAGTATGTAAGCCGAGGAGCGGCATTGACTTTTGAGGAACTTGCCGGAAAGTGGGCCGTCCCCGGATATGACACCAAGAAATATGAAAGCCTAAAAGCCGCAAAAGCGGCGGTAGATGCCTATGGGGACAATATTGTGGCAATGTTGGTAAAAGCTATTTCTGGCGGACAGGAGAAGCAGCAGGAACCGCAGATAGGAGCCGCCGGAGCAATGGGAAAGATAAAGGTGATTTATGAGGGGCAGGAGGGCCTAAGCATCCACACAACGCCGGAATGGGGAAGCCTTAACCTTAATCTGAAAAACGGTCCCGTCCACGCCGGCGAGGTTTTCGGCGTGATTGAAAAGGTAACGGTGGGAGCCGGGGCAATGTATAAATTGCTTAGTGGAGCCGGATATATTACAGCTTCCGAAAAGTATGTTACTTTTACGGCATCCAAAGAAGAGAAACCCCAGGAAACGGCAAAGGAAATTAAGGCAGGGGACACGGTGAAAGTCCTTAGAAATGTAACCTACACCGGGAATAGCTTTAAACTGTATTATGACAAATATACCGTTTTGAGCATATCCGGGAACCGTGCCGTAATCGGCATAGGTAAAGTAATAACCGCCGCCGTAAATGTAAAAGATATTGCGGTGGCATAATAACCCCTTTTGGTCAAAAAAGGAAATTGATATGTCACGGGATAGGGAACACGTCAAAGTAGGCGTGTTCCTTTTTCGTAAAAAATTTTTAGGAATATGTCGGAATATGTATTGACATATGACGACATATGTTATATAATAAAGACAGTTAAGGGAGATACTTAACAAATACATGGGCAAGCATAGAAAGGAAGAACGTATGGACGAAGAAATGAACACGAGCGAACTGTTAAAAGAAGTCGTTGAGGAAAACCAGACAAGAAAGATTCTTGAAATCTTGAATGACTGTAAAGACCTTGCGGAAGCAAAGGAAAAAGTAAAAGCCTTACTTAATAAGTAAGACAAAAGGGAACCAGAAAGGGCGGTGGACTTGCCAAAGCCGCCCAATCTGCTAAACGCAATTATACACCATTTGGCAAGGGAAAGGAAGAGTGAATTTGCCGGAAGAAAGGTTGGGACGTATGCCAAGAGCAAAAAGCGGAGAATTTAACCAGATTGCTTACCAGAATGAATTTAATAAAAAAAATTATGACCGTATAGAAATTAAGGTTCCAAAAGGAAAAAAAGCGGTCATAACGGAAGCCGCAGCGGCAGCAGGACAAAGCGTAAGTCAATATATCACCCAGGCCATTGATTCACGTATGAGCCTGGATTAAGATACCCCCGGCAGCAGGACAGCCGCCGGGGGGCAATTAAAACGGCCATGCTGACCATGGGCGGCGTGAGGGTCCAAAGCCCCTACAAACTGTTGATGGGTTGCACTGGTGCAAAAAGTACCTACCAGGGAAGTGTACACGCCTATTCTTCCCAGGTAGGCCGGGAACTAGAAAACCATGCCACGCCCCGGTGAAGTTATCCGGCGTTTAAAAGGTTGTACGATAACACCCGGTATATTGCAAGCTGTCATCCTATAAAGCCGTAGGGCGTGATACGGACGGATGGCCGCTTGCGGTATGCAAAATCACAGATTCATGCAAAGGGAGGAACTTAACATGGGAATTTTAAAAAATCTATTCTCTAAAAAGCAGGAAGAGCCAACACCGACACCACCGCCCCAGGAAGAGCCAAAAAGGCCGAAAGGGATAATCAAGACACAGCGGCATAAACTGGATAATGTAGAAGCCCACATGAAAGATATTATGGAACTTGTGGAGGAAAACGAGGACTATAAACTTTCCAAAAAGGAAATCATAGAAAGCGGCCTGGAAGATGAAAAAATCTATGAATATGAATTGTGCGGAAAAATAGAACTTTTGTTCGGGGGGGTAGAACCTATTCAAGCCTTTATGGGTGATGTATGTATTGGAGAAATAAAGAAAGGCAGCAGGGCAAAGGTAAAAAAGCTGATAGAAAGCGGAACTATCCAGAAGATTGAAGCGGAGGTTTCCGGCGGAAATTATAAAATAGTACGATATGACAGCGGCAGGGACAAATATTTTTATGATTCGTTAGAAGATGCGTTTTGCATCACCATTGAAATCACTTACCGGGAAGAGATTAAAGAGGATGTAAAAAAATAGGACATTGGACGGCACGGATTCTTTCCGTGTCCGTTTCTTTTGGAGGGATGGATTTCATGGGGAAGCATTTAACTAAAAATGATAGGATAAAGATGGAAACAATGCTTAATTCCGGCCATAAGGTAACGGAGGTTGCGGCGTATTTGCACGTTCATAGAAGCACCATATACCGGGAAATGAAAAGGGGAGAATATACCCATAGAAATAGTGACTATACCGAGGAAGTGAGGTATAGCAGCGATTTGGGGCAAAAGAACCATGATTGGAACGCCCAGGGAAAGGGGCGCAGTCTTAAAATTGGGAATGATATGCCTTTAGCTGAATACATAGAGGATAAGATTGTAAACGATAAGTATAGCCCGGAAGCCGCATTGGCAGCAGTAACCCAAAGTGGGATTGAGTTTAAGACCTCTATCAGTGTGAGGACTTTATATAGATATATAGACAATGGTATTTTCTTAAAATTAACCAATAAGGACCTGCCGATAAAAGGGAAGAGGAAAAAGCATAATAAGAAAGTAAAGGTGCAGAAAAGAGCATCCGCCGGGGAGAGCATAGAGAACCGCCCGGAGGAAGTAAAGGACCGGGAAACCTTTGGACATTGGGAAATGGACACGGTAAAGGGAAAGCAGGGCATTACAAAGTCATGTATGCTTGTATTAACAGAACGTAAAACCAGGGATGAAATCATCATTAAGATGCCAGACCAAAAGGCGGCAAGCGTAGTGGAAGCCCTGGACCGGTTGGAAAGGAAATGGGGCGATATGTTCCCTAAAGTCTTTAGAAGCATCACCGTGGACAATGGGGTGGAGTTTGCGGACTATGAGGGGTTAGAACGGTCTGTTTTGCATAATGGGGAAAAGCGGACCTTTCTTTTCTATTGTCACCCATATAGCAGTTGGGAGAGGGGCACAAACGAGAATAGTAACCGCCTTATCCGCCGCCATATACCAAAAGGGGAGGACTTCGAGGAAAAACAGGATAAGGACATAGAGTATATAGAAACCTGGATAAACAACTATCCCAGGGGGATTTTGGGGTTTAAGACTTCCGCCCAACTCTTTGAAGAGGAAATCAAGAAACTGGCCTAATTTTTTCAAAAAGTTGTTGCATAACTATTGACAAAATGCAAAAATGAAAAAAATTTGAAATTCTACTTGACAGACAGGAAGATATGCCTTATACTAATACAAGTCGGGCGGTCATGGTAGCCTGTAAGCAATGCGATAGTGGCTCAGTTGGTAGAGCGCCACCTTGCCAAGGTGGAAATCGCGGGTTCGAGTCCCGTCTATCGCTTTTTTGTTATAGTTACATAGTTTTTGAGGAGGATAATCAAACTTGGGTTTGGTTATTTTTTATATATACAGATTTTTTCTGAGGAGATAATGGGACATGATAAATATAATATCTAAAGACAGGGTGGAAGACATAAAAGATAAATATGGAAACATGGTATATATCGAATTTCCCTGGCAGTTGTTCTATAATGCCTCAAAGGTGCTGAACCAACTAGGGGAATATGAGGAGATAGAGCGGGTGATTCGCGAGGTAGAGGGATGCGAACCGCTGCCGGGAAAGCAGTTCAGAAGCAAATTCAACGGTGAGACATTGGGGATAAGCGAACTGTCAACAGGAAGCAAAGTGGTCATATGTATTTATTATCTGATTAAGATAGACATGGTGCAGAACAGGATAATAGACATAACTGATTGCGGGAGCAACGCTATAAAATATATATTGACACATTATAACGAAAGCGAGTTGAACCTGTTTTTAGGGCATGAGGATTTGCGGGATGATTTTGCGTGTGAGTTCATGCTGAATGGCAATATGGCGCACCATTTATTCGAGATAAGTGAGGGGATGCATGAGTAAGAGGATACAGTTTACACTGGGGACATACCGCATAGACATTCAGTTGAATACGCGCATAACGACCATTTGGGGCTACACGGCCACTGGCAAGACCTTGATATATAATTTGATCAGGGATTATAAAATGATAACAGGAGCAAAGGGTTTTGTGCTCCTGAAGGCGGACAATGAGGATGATGTGGAACCGGTAAGCGTAATCGGCAAATTAAAGAATGCGAATGACAGCGTAGTAGTGATAGATAATGCGGATCATATATTGAGAAGCGAAGAAGTATATGAGTTCATCCTGGAGGATTATTCCAGAGGAAACTATTATATACTGCTCGGACGCGATACAAGACTTGTGCATAAAGTAAGCGACATAGCCAGGCCCAGCATTAAGGGCAATGACATATCCATAAAGTATTTGTCTGGAGGTTGAGAGATAAGTCCTGTATTTATACAGAAGCCCCGGCGCAGGGAAGGCCGGGGCTTTTCTGTCGGTGGTTTTGGGGCGGGAGCCGCGCCGTGCTATACGGTCACCCGGTCCAGGCGGGCTCCCAGGCGGCTCAGGATTTCGTTGGTGATGGTGCCGCACTGCTCGGCTATCTGGCCTGCCGTGATCTCCTCCCCCCGGTCGGTACCGATGATTACGGCCGTGTCTCCGGGCTGGATCCGGGGAATCCCACTGACGTCCACGATGGTCTGGTCCATACAGATCCTGCCGATGATGGGGGCCCTGTGGCCGCCGATCAGGACGCTGCCCTTGCCGTGGGAAAGCTCCCTGGGCAGGCCGTCCGCGTAGCCGATGGAGACGGCGGCGATCCGCATGTCCTCTTCGGCAGTAAAGGCGATGCCATAGCCTGCGCCCTCACCGGCATAGAGGGGCCTCACGGAGACCACCTTTGCCTTCAGGGACAGGACGGGCTTCAGGATGCCTTTCCAGGGGCCTGTGTCTGCCTCAGTGCTCATGACCCCGTAGAGGGCGATGCCCGGGCGGACATAGTCTGCCGCCAGCTTCAGCTCTGCCGAGGCGATCCGCCGCTCCGCAAAGCGCCTGGACTGCTCCTCCCGCAGGCCGCTGCGGCCCTGGAGGAGGGTCAGGAGGCCATAGCTGGCCAGCAGGTGGAGGCTGGGGCAGGGACAGCCCGCCTCCTTCAGATAGTCCACCACCTGATAGAAGGCCCTGACCTGGGCCTCGGTGAAGGCCCTGTGCTCCGGCAGGGGCGAATCGGAGGCGCACAGGTGGGTGAAGAGCCCGTCGATGACGATGTGGGGCAGGTCATATACGGCCCGGATATCATCGATTTCCTCACAGCGTATGCCCAGGCGGTGCATGCCGGTATCGATGCCGATATGGACATGGATGTCCGCTTCCGCCTGGCTCAGCAGGCAGGCGTACGGGTAGTCTATGACAGTCTGGATCAGCTGATATTGGGCCAGCAGGGGAAAGTCCTCGGGGGGCGTATAGCCCAGTATGAGGATTTCGCCCCGGATGTCCGCCTCCCGCAGCTCTATGGCCTCGCCGATGCCGGCCACGCAGAACGCGTCCACGCCCAGAGCGTTCAGCTCTCTGGAGATCAGGACGGCCCCATGGCCATACCCCTGGGCCTTGACGGCGGGCATCAGACGGCAGCCCTGGGGAAGCCGGGCGCGCAGCGTGTCCACATTGTGGGCCAGCGCCCGGGTGTCCACCTCGATCCAGGCCCGGGAGGCGGGGGCAGCCCTGTGCAGGGGATCTGCCGCCTCTCTGTACCCGGCATGGCTCTCGGATTGCTCCTCCGGGAAATCCTCCTCTGTGGTATAGCCGTCTGCTTCCATATGCGCCGCAGCGTCCTCCTCCGGGCCGTCCGTCAGGGGAATCCCGTCACTGAGACCGGACTCCTCCATATAGGCCTCCCCATAGGCTTCCTCCGCCTCCTGAGAGTAATCGTAATTAAACTCATCTTCGCGCGCCATATCGAATTCTCCTTCCGCCATATCTCCCATATTGTCCCAATCGCTGTCCCAATCGTCCTCCGCGCTCTCCTCCGTCCATGCGCCGTCGGAAGCCTCAGGCTGCTTTCTGTTCTGTCCGCGGGCTGCTCCGCGGGCCACAGGGCCCGTTTCCCCGGCGGACTGGCGGCGGGCTTTTAACATGCTCTGGAGCCAGACCATGGCGAAGGCTGCGGCCACGGACAGGAAAGACACCGCCAGGTAATGGACGAGGCTGTTGTCCACCAGCAGCCCCGTCAGGCGCAGGGGCTTCGCGATGCCTCTGACCACCACGATGAAGGCCGGGTGCAGCACGTAGATCCAGGTGGAGGCTGTCCGGAAGGCCCTGTCGGATTTCACCGGGATGCACAGCAGGAACCGGTACAGGAATAACATGACAGGAACCAGCAGCAGGTACATGCTGTCGTGGCGCTGGAACTGGAAATGCCGCAGCAGGAACGCCTCCCCGGTCATCAGGGCAAAGGACAGGGCGAAGAGGGAGCAGAGGAACAGCCGCTTTTCGGAGAGGGCCCTGCCGCCCTGGCCCTGGGCCGCCCCTGCCATCCAGGCTCCCAGCACCAGGAACAGGGGCGCGAGGAACAGCCCGTTCCGGGTGTAGGAGGAAATCTGGAACAGGAACCCGTAGAAGGCCTCCAGCGCGGGCACCTTCTCCACCAGCCCGTAATAGCTGTCGCCCAACAGGCCGATCGCATACAGCACGGCGGATACGGCCGTCATGGCCCCCAGGCTCAGGAACCTGCTCAGCAGGTACACCAGCGCCACTCCCATGATGCATGCCGGGAAGTACCACAGATGGTAAAAGGTGCCGTCAAAGAAGAGCATGCGCAGCAAGACGCCGACAGATATGTCTTCGTAATGCCCTGCATAGATGCCCACCGGCAGGTACAGGATGATGCAGAACAGATAGAGCATGGAAGTCTTGGCAAGAAATTTTCGGAACCGCACCATGCTTTTCGTGGAGGGCGCAGCCTTGCCCGACGGCAGGAAGCCCGCCACCACGAAATGCCCTGTCACCATGAAGAAGAAAGGCACGGCGATCCGCGCCAGCACCCTGGTGAGAAAAAAATCCGCCCCTTCATGGAATGTGGCCAGGGGCGAGGTATGGATAGCGATGACTGCCAGGGCGGCAATGATCCGAAATCTGTCCAGCCAGCCGTAATTGGGTTTCGTCCGCATCTGTCTACCTCCATTCTGTCAAAATAAAGCCGTCCGCATTGTTGCCGGACAGAGACCAGGACGCCTCTTCCGGCAGCTGTAGGGTAACCGGCTCCGGCCCTGCTTCGATATAGGAGATGCGGGCCTTCCGCCCGTCATCCGCCGTGAAGCCCAGGCCCTCTCCTCTGTAAGGATACTGTCTCAGATAATCTATGTATTCCTCCAGGGCCATATTCCGGCTCTGTATAATCGCGGCATGGGGCGTTCCCACATAGCGGAAGTGCCAGGGCTCATGGCCGATGCCGGTAATGCCTTCCTTCCCCTCCGGGTAGCGCAGGATGAAGCCGTGGCCCGCGGCGCCCCTGCGGAAGTCCCCGCAGGGACCGGTATAGGGGAAGTCCGGGCGGATGAAGTCGATCTGCTCCCGCTTTGCCCCCAGGTCGATGGCCAGGCCGGTCTGGTGCTCGCTGTGCCCCGGCAGGGCCACATAGGTGCGGGTGAACTCCGGGCCGTTCTCCCGGAGGCTGCCGTCCCAGATTTCCTGCTGCTCCCTCCGGGAGCGCCAGGCGCTGACAAAGGCGATATGCCGCCAGCCGTCTATCTCGTCCATCAGGCGTGCCAGCGCTTGGGCGGCGGGGCGCCTGAGCAGGACGGCGGGGGCGGATTCCGCCACAGGGGCCAGGTCCGCCGCCGCGCTTTCATGGAGGGCATGGGACTGATTCACCAGAATCAGGTCGCCCCTGTGTATGTCGTCGTAAGTCAAGGACAAGGTCTTCATATAACTCCCTTTGCAAATCGGTTCCGTGAAAGGACGCCGCGGTAGGCCTGCAGCCGCCCGGAATCCGTGTCTAGCGCTACGCCCGGGCCGCGTCCAGGCCCAGCTCCAGGATCCGGGAGATCACTTCCCGGAAAGGAATCCCGGCGGCCTTCATCATGCCGGGATAGCGGCTGTGCTCCGTGAAGCCGGGGATGGTATTCACCTCGTTGAAGACGACCTCGCCTTCCGGCGTCAGGAACATGTCCACCCTTGCGAAGCCCGCGCAGCCCAGGGCCCTGTAGATGCGCTTGGCGGTCTCCTTGATTTCCGCGGCCTTGGCCGGGTCTATCCTGGCGGGTACGTGGATGGCGGAGGTCTTCAGGGTGTATTTTTCCGTAAAATCGAAGAAGCCGCCGGAGAGCTCGATTTCGTCCACCTCGCCGGTGATCAGGTCCCTGTTGCCCAGCACGGCGCAGCCCACCTCGAAGCCGGGGATGTTCTCCTCCAGGAGCACCTGGCTGTCATAGCGGAAGGCCAGGGCCACCGCCGGGGCAAGCTGCTCCCTGCCGGAGACCTTGGTGACGCCGTAGGAGGAGCCTGCCTTCACGGGCTTCACATAGACGGGATAGCCGATTTTCTCCGCGAAGCGCTCCATCTCCTCCGCGGTGGTATCCGGATCCATCACCAGGTGCATGGGCACCCGCACGCCCTCCAGGCTCACCAGCCTGTGGGCCCTGTCCTTGTCCATCCCCAGGGCGGAGGACAAAGTGCCGCAGCCCGCGATGGGGATGCCGGAGAGCTCCAGCAGGCCCTGCAGGGTGCCGTCCTCGCCGTTGCCGCCGTGGAGCACCGGGAAGGCGATGTCCAGGGGCACGCGGGATACGCCCTCCTTCCCCAGCAATAGCAGGCAGTTCTCGCCGCGGTTGGGGGAGAGGACCGCGGGGGTGCAGTCCGCGGGGTTCTGCCAGGAGTCGTCCAGCAGCCTGTCCACGGGGCCCGCGTAATGGAACCATTCTCCCTTCTGGGAGATGCCGATCAGCACGGGCTCGTACTTTTCTCTGTCCAGGTTCAGGATCACCCCGGAAGCCGAGGACAGGGAGACGCTGTACTCCGGGGAGCAGCCCCCGAAGAAGATGCCTACATTTATCTTTTTCATCATAATGACCATCCTTTTCTTTGATTCTATGTTTTTGACCGTACAAGAAATATCCTACAACTAAAGGGCGGAAAAGTAAATAGCGGGAAGATTAAGATTTTTTTAATGATATTATTTTTCTTATTTTACACTTTCCTGAGAAAAATATGATATAGTAGTGCTGATAAGTTGTAAACGGCACGGAGAAGACTGTCCGGGTGGGGCAGCATTCCGGGCCTGTACCGGTTTGGCGTAACGGGCAGAAGGGAGCTGGCGATGAAATTCAGGACGCGGCTGCGGGTCACATTCATAATCATCATAGTCCTGCCGTTGATCCTGACGGCGCTGGCGTTCTGTGGGATCGGGCTGTACCTGATGAATGCCCAGAAGGGATTCCCCATCGTGCGGCTGGACTATACCACCATGACGGAGAACATGCGCCAGGTGGCGGACGCCACGGACAGCGTGTTCTTCGAGCTGAAGGAGCAGATAGAGTCGGATCCGGCCAGGCTGGCGGACATGGAATATCTGGACATGGTGAGCGCAAGGATTCCCCAAAAGACCACATACATCATCGTGAGGAAAGAGGACAGCATCTACTACGCGGGAAATCCTGAGGCGGCCGCGGCGATCTTCCAGAGTCTGCCGGGCTTCGGGGAGCGGGGCACCATAGAGAGCGCGGGCATCTATTACGATGAGATGGACAAATTCGTAAAGCAGTTGGACTTTATTTTCCCGGACGGCGGCAGGGGGAGCGCCTTCGTGGTCACCAAGGTGAATTCCCTGATTTCCAAAAAGCTGCTGGTGGACATGTTCATCGCGATCTTCCTGATCCTGATCTTTACCAGCGTGGTGCTGACCAGGTGGATCCGCAGGGGGGTGTTCAATCCCATAGGCGAGCTGAACGTGGCCATGCGCAAGATCAAGGAGGGGAACTTCGACTATTGCCTCCAGACGGACGCCAAGGGGGAGATCGGCGATCTGTACCGCAATTATGAGGACATGCGCCTTAGGCTGAAGGAGACCACCGAGGAGAACCGGGCCAGCGAGAAGCAGAACAGGGAGCTGGTCAGCAATATCTCCCATGACCTGAAGACCCCGATCACGGCCATCAAGGGGTACGTGGAGGGCATCATGGACGGTGTGGCGGTGACGCCGGAGAAGATGGACAAATACATTAAGACCATCTATAACAAGGCCAACGACATGGAGCGGCTGATCAATGAGCTGACCTATTACTCGGGGATAGATAACAACAGGATTCCGTATAATTTTCATCGGATAAATGTAGCGGATTATTTCGGGGACTGCGTGGAGGAGGTGGGGCTGGACCTGGAGCAGAGGAGCATCGAGCTGAACTATTCCAACCTGGTGCAGCCGGACACGGTGGTCATCGCGGATCCGGAGCAGATGAAGAAGGTCATCAACAATATCATCAGCAACAGCGTGAAATACATGGATAAGCCCCGGGGGACGATCGACATCCGGATCCTGGACGAGACGGAGTCCATCCGGATTGAGATCGAGGACAACGGCAAGGGCATCGCCCAGAAGGACCTGCCGAAGATATTCGAGCGGTTCTACCGCACGGACGCTTCCCGGAACTCGGCCCAGGGGGGCAGCGGCATCGGCCTGTCCATCGTGCGGAAGATTATCGAGGACCACGGCGGCTATATCTGGGCCACCGGCAGGGAGGGCGAGGGCACCTGCATCCATTTCGTGCTGCGCAAGTATATCGAGCTGCAGGACGACAAATAGAGCGGCATGGCCTGTGGGCGGAAGCGGCCTGCACGGGACAGGGGGCCGGAGAAACCGTCGGGCGGGGGACATGCGGGCAGCGGCCTTCATGGAAAGAGGACATGATATAGTCAATAAATGATTGCAAAAACGACATAAGGAATATAAGAAGCGTAAGAAAGGGCGGGCGGAGTATGAGCAGGATATTGATTGTAGAGGATGAGGTGGCGATTGCGGATCTGGAGAAGGATTATCTGGAGCTGAGCGATTTCCAGGTGGACATCTGCAACAGCGGGGACGAGGGGCTGGACATGGCCCTGAAGGGGGATTACAATCTTGTAATCCTGGACCTGATGCTGCCGGGCATGGACGGCTTCGAGGTGTGCCGCAAGATCAGGGAGGAGAAGAACATCCCCATCCTGATGGTATCGGCCAAGAAGGACGACATCGACAAGATCAGGGGGCTGGGCCTGGGGGCGGACGATTATATGACCAAGCCCTTCAGCCCCAGCGAATTAGTGGCCAGGGTAAAGGCCCATATGGCCCGGTACGAGCGGCTGGTGGGCACCAACCAGAAGCCTCAGAACGACATCGTGGAGATCCGGGGCATCCGCATCGACAAGACGGCGCGCCGTGTGTATGTAAACGGCGAGGAGAGGACGTTCACCACCAAGGAGTTCGACCTGCTGACCTTCCTGGCGGAGAATCCCAACCATGTGTACACCAAGGAGGAGCTGTTCCGGGAGATCTGGGACATGGATTCCATCGGCGACATCGCTACTGTCACGGTGCATATCAAGAAGATTCGGGAGAAGATTGAGAAGGATACGGCGAAGCCCCAGTATATCGAGACGATTTGGGGGGTGGGGTATCGTTTCAAGGTGTGAAGATACGGTTTCTGTATGGTTTGGGCGGCTGCGCCGATGTGCCCGGAGACAGGAGGGATTCAGGGTTCCGGGCATATACGGAGAGAGGGCCGCGATGCTATGACCGGATTTTGCGGAGGACATGCCGGTATGACGGACGAGGAGGGGATATGCTGCCGAGGGCTTTTTTGGAGAGGATGCAGGAGATGCTGGGGGAGGAATATGCGGCTTTTCTGGAAAGCTATGGGAGGGAGCATGTTCAGGGCCTGCGGCTGAATCCCGGGAAAATCGGGGCGGACGGGCGCAGCGCGGCGGAGATGTATGGCATTCGGCCGGATGGGCGCAGTGCGGCGGAGGTGGCATGTAGTGGAGCGGCCGGGCAGTGTGCGGCGGAGGTAGCAGGTAGTGAATTGGCTGGGCAGTGCGCAGTGGAGGTGGCAGGCGATGCAGCGGCCGGGCAGTGTGCAGCAGAGATAGTAGGCAATGGAGTGGCTGGGCAGTGCGCAGTGGAGGTGGCAGGCGATGCAGCGGCCGGGCAGTGTGTTGCGGAGTCTGCAGTTAATGTAGCGGCTGGACAGTGTGCCGCGGAGGCAGCAGGCGCTGGGGCGGCTTGCCGGGATGCCGGATTCGCCCGTCTGTCCCGGGTTCCCTGGGCGGAGGACGGCTATTACTATGAAGCGCCGGACCAGCCCGGGAAGCATCCCTTCCATGAGGCCGGGGTCTACTACATCCAGGAGCCCAGCGCCATGGCCCCCGTGGGGCTGATGGATGTGCGGCCCGGGGAGCGCATCCTGGACCTGTGCGCGGCCCCGGGCGGGAAGAGCGTCCAGATAGCCGGGAAGCTGGGCGGCAGCGGCCTGCTGGTCTGCAACGAAATCCACCCGGCCAGGGCGAAGATTCTGTCGGAGAACATAGAGCGGATGGGCATCGGGAACGCCTGCGTGCTGAACGAGACGCCGGAGCGCCTGGCGGAGGCCTTTCCGGGGTATTTCGATCGTGTACTGGTGGACGCGCCCTGCTCCGGGGAGGGGATGTTCCGCAAGAGCGAGGCAGCCAGAGAGGAGTGGAGCCCGGAGAACGTAAGGCTGTGCGCGGAGCGCCAGGACGGCATCCTGGACTGCGCCGCCGGGATGCTGCGCTCCGGCGGGCGGCTGGTGTATTCCACCTGCACCTTTGCCCCTGAGGAGGACGAGGGGAGCGTCTCCAGGTTCCTTAGGCGGCATGGGGAATTCCGGATACTGCCCGCGGAGAAGGAGCGGCTGGGGCTGGAAGGCTGTGACGGGATGCCGGATGTCCTGGAGGAAGCCCTGGAGCAGCGGGATTGCCATGGGCTGGCCGGCAGTCCGGAAGCCGTGGACCGTGGGTCCGGCCTGGAGAATGCCCTGCGGCTGTGGCCCCACCGGATACGGGGGGAGGGGCATTTTGCGGCTGTGCTTGAGAAAGATGGGGCTGCCCGTGAAAATTATCGCAATACAGAATATAATTATACTACAAAAAGTATAACGGAGGGTATGGCAAAAGGGACTGCAAAAGGAGCGGGCACAAGCCTGCCGGAGGAGTTCCTGCGCTTCTGCGCCGAGAATCTGCGGTTGCCGGAGTCCCCTTTGAGTCGGGACCCGGCATCGGTTTTGGCAGAGGCGGGGGAGAGGGCTGGCCTGAGCGCCGGAGGACAGGCACCGGAGAGTAAGACGCAGCCGCCGGAGAATAAGGCGCAGCCGCCGGAGAGTAAGACACAACCGCCGCAGCCGGGGAGAGCGGCCGGAGAGAAGCCGCCGACCGCCGCAAAAAGGATGGCGAAGGGGAAAGCCGGAGCCGGGACAAGGACGGCAGTGGATCCGGGAGCCGAAGAGGTGCTGCCGGGGCTGGGAAGGGCCGCCGGGTTCACGGGCGCTGTCAGGTGCATGCGATTCGGGGACAATCTCTACCTGATCCCGGCGGACATGCCCTCATTCAGGGGGCTGAAGGTGCTGCGGCCCGGCCTGCACCTGGGAGAGGTGAAGAAGAACAGGTTCGAGCCCTCCCATGCACTGGCCCTGGCCCTGCGTCCGGCATGTGCGGCCCACGTCTGGAACCTGGATTCCGACGGGCCGGAGATTGCCGGGTATTTGGGGGGCCAGACCTTCCCGGCGGAAGGGGAGAAGGGCTGGTATCTGATATGCGCGGACGGCTTCGGCACAGGCTGGGGGAAGCTGGCCGGGGGCATTATGAAGAACCATTACCCAAGAGGCCTGCGCAGGTGAGCGCTCGGGCCGTATAAGTATAGCGGGGAAACGCGGCTTCCCGCATCCGGCGGGCTGCATGTGGGCCGTATCCGGGGACAGGCTGTCAGGTTTCCACGCAACGGATGATGCAGATAGCGGCCCGGTTCGGTTGCGGAGCGGCCATGGCAGCGGGAATAGCCGCATACAGGCACGGAATTCCCCGTGCAGCCGCGTTTGCGCTTCACCGGCGGTGACTGTTGCATGGGAATCTTTTTGCCGTATGTATACAAACGAAATGAAGGATGCAGTGGATATGCTGAGTCGAATCCTGTATGAAGACAAAGATATAATCGTGGCGTACAAGCCCGCCGGGCTTGCGGTGCAGACTGCCAGGCTGGGACAGCAGGACATGGTCAGTGAGCTGAAGAACCGCAGGGAAAAGGGCGGCAATAGTGCGGCTGCCGGGCGCGGCGAGCCCTACTTGGGACTTATCCACCGCCTGGACCAGCCCGTGGAGGGGATTCTGGCATTCGCCAGGACCAGAGCCGCCGCGGCCTCCCTCACCGGACAGCTCCGGGCCCAGGGAGACGAAGGGGGCTTTTGCAAGCACTATTACGCCGTGCTCTGCGGCGTGCCGGATTGCCGGGAAGGGCGGCTGGAAGACTATCTGTACAAACAGGCGTTGAAGAACGGAAAACATACGGATTACAGGGCGGTGATTGTAAATCCGGATACCGCGTCAGCGGAATCCGCCCTGGGGGAAGCCGCGAAGGCCCGGCGCGCAGTCCTGGAGTACCGCATCCTGGAGCCGAATAAGGAGCAGGGGCTTGCGCTGGCGGATATCCGTATCCGCACAGGCCGCTTCCACCAGATCCGGGCCCAGATGGCCCACGCGGGCCTGCCTCTTTTGGGCGACCTGAAATACGGCAGCCCGGAGGCGAGGGCGTTGGCCGCAGCCTGCGGTGTCCGGAACGTGGCCCTCTGCGCCTATAGTCTGGGCTTCGTCCATCCCGTGTCCGGGGAGAAGATGGATTTCCGGATCAAGCCGGAGAACCCCGCTTTTTCCTCTTTTCACCTTACAGAAAAGTCCGTCGCCAGACCGACATGGAATCAGTAAGGTGCCATAGGCACTTTTTTACAGTTATGATTTTCCCGAAAGCTACCATACTAATACGAGAAGCCGGTTGGGGGCGCAGGCATGGCGCGCTCCAGGTTCGCGGAAAGGCATGGTGGTCGGTATGGCAGAGAAAATCAAAGAAAACAGATTCGTAGTACTGCTCCTGCTCACAGGGGCAGTTTATTTTTTCCTGAAGGTCATCACGCCGCTGACCGCGCCTGTGCTGACGGCCATGCTCTTCGTGACCATCTTCGGGCCCCTGCTCCAGAAGATGCAGAGGAAGCTGAAAATCCACAGGCAGATAGGGACATTGCTCCTGCTGCTCCTGGCCTGCGGGATCCTGGGCGTATTGCTGTGGATCCTGCTCTCCTGGATCATCGGAAGCCTCCCGGGCCTGGTGGAGGGCCTGGATTCCCTGGAGGCGGAGCTGTCCGGCTTTGTCCATGACACCTGCGGCGTGGTGGGGAGGGCCCTGGGGATAGACAATCTGTACCTGGAACAGCTCCTTCTGGCCAGAATCCAGGACGCAATCGACTATTTCCAGCTACAGTTCCTGCCGGGGATGCTCTCCCAGTCCCTGGCTTATGTGAAGATGTTCGCCTCCGTGGGGGGCTTCCTGGTGACATTCCTGATAGCGGCGGTGCTGCTGGCCAAGGATTATGACGACATCATGAACCGGCTGCTGGAGCGGGAGGAATGCTATGTGTTCCTGGAAATCGTCTGCGGCATCATACGGTACATCGCCACCTTCGTGAAGGCCCAGCTTATCATCATGAGCATCATCGGGGCGGCGGCCGCGGCGGCACTGGGCATCAGCGGGATACGGAACGGTATCCTCTGGGGGCTGCTGGCGGGATTTCTGGACGCGCTGCCCTTCATCGGCACGGGGGTGGTGCTGGTGCCCCTTTCCATACAGCAGTTCATCGGCGGAAGCTATGTCAGGGGGGCGGTGTGCCTGCTGGTGTACGTGGCTTGCATCTTCATCCGGGAGCTGCTGGAGCCCAGGCTGATCGGAAAGAAGATCGGGGTGTCCCCCATCGCGATCCTGCTGTCCATCTACGCGGGAATCAAGCTCTTCGGCATGTGGGGCATCATCGGCGGCCCTCTGGGCTTCATCATCATCTACCAGGCTTTCATGAGCCTAGAGCGGCGCAGGGATTTCTGATTTTTTTCTCTTTTTTTTAAAACCTTTTCCGGGCGGGGGAGGTTATATATAGTGAAAAGGGATACAAAGGAGCCATCGTGGACGAGCGTCAGTGGATTCATGCCATTCAGAAGGGGGATAAGAGATACCTTGAAGATATCGCGGAGAAGTATTATGATGATATCTTCCGTTTCTGCGCCTTTCAGACGGGCAGCAGGGAGGAGGCTTACGACCTGGCCCAGGAGACCTTCCTGCGGTTCATCCGGTATGTGGAGAGCTATCGTGACAGGAACCTGAAAGGATATCTGCTGACCATCGCCATGAACGTGTGCAGGGACTATCTGCGGAAAAGGGGCGTGGAGGAAAGGATGACTCTGGGGCAGACGGACTGGGAGCGCACGGCGGACTGCGGCGGGCCGGAGGCAGGGCGGCCGCGCGGCGGCAGAGCAGCGGAAGCATGTACGGGGCAGGAGAAGAGCCGTGGCGGAGCGGAAGCGGGGATGGGCTGCGGGCAGGGCCACGGTGCGGGGCAGGGAGGCATCTGCCGGGATTCGGATGAGGCGCAGAGGAGGGAACGGGCCGGACAGAAGGGCGTATCGCCGGAGCCGCCGGCAGATTCCGATCCGGAACAGAGAGCGGTGGATGCGGACGTCCACCAAAGGCTGATGGAGGCTTTGGCGAAGCTGCCCCCGATGCAGAGGGAGGCCATCCTGCTGCACTATCTATACGATATGAAGTACCGGGAAATCGGGCGGCTGACGGAGGCTTCGGTGTCCACTGTGAAGTCCCGGGTCAGGCAGGGGATGGACAGGCTGAAGGGGCTGCTGCGCAGGGAGGATTTTCTGGATTGAAGGGGTACGTAGAGGGCAGGGGGACTGTGCCGGTAAAAGGAGAGTGCTATGGGCGATAGAAGGAAGACAGGAAGAAAGCGGGATGACGGGGGCCTTTTTATCAAGGCGGCATCCCTGGCCTCGGGGGAGGCGGGGCGGTCGCAGGCCCTGGCGGGAATACGACAGGCCGTGCAGGAAAAAACCATATACAGGCATCCGTCCCCCCGGGAGCTGCTCCTGGTGGAGCTGCGGTACATCTCCCCGGGGTTCTGGATCCTGCAGGGGAGCCTAGTGGCGCTTCTGGCGGCGCTCCTTGAGAAGACGGCGCTGGACGGGGGGGCGCTTCCCGATTATCTGCGCTGGATATCCGTGCTGGCGGCGTGGATGGGGGTGCTGGGCTGCAGCAGCCTGGGGCGGCACTTCTCCAGGGGGATGGCGGAGCTGGAGCAGAGCTGCTATTTCAACCTTCCCCAGCTTTGGACGATCCGCATGGCGCTGTCGGGGGCTGTGGACATACTGGCGCTGGTGCTTGGCAGCGGCCGGATCGCCGAGCGGACGAACCTGCCCCTTGCGCAGGTATGCGTGTATGTGCTGGTGCCCTTCGTACTCTCCAATGTGGCCGTGCTGCTGCTCTTCACGGCCCTGCGGGGCGGGCGGGGGCGCTACGGGCTGCTGGTGACGGCCCTGGCGGCGGGCCTGCTGGCGGCAGTCCCGGGCCTGGCGTCCGGCGGGGAGGCTTACGGGACAGCAAGGCTGTGGGCATGGACGGCGGCGCTGTTTGCGGGGACCGGGCTATATCTGTGGCAGCTTAAGGTGATGTACGGGAAAATCAGAAGAGGTGAGACGATATGCTGGAACTGACCCTGGAGGGCGTGACGAAAAAATATGGGAGCAAGGTGGCTGTAAACGGAATTTCGTGCACCATGAACCGCGGGATATACGGGCTTCTGGGGGCCAACGGCTCCGGCAAGACCACCCTGCTGCGGATGATCTGCGGCATCCTGGAGGCCACGGAGGGCACCGTGCGCTACGGGGGCAGCGCCATCGGGAAGCTGGGGGCGGACTACAGAAGGGTCCTGGGCTATCTGCCCCAGGATTTCGGGTATTATCCGGAGTTCACCGCCAGGCGGTTTTTGCTGTACCTGGCGGCGCTGAAGGCTATCCCGAAAAATGAGGCGGAGCGGAAGGTGGAGGAGCTGCTGGAGATGGTGGAGCTTTCCGCGGTCCGGGGGAAGAAGATCAAGACCTTCTCCGGGGGGATGATCCGGCGGCTGGGAATCGCCCAGGCCCTTTTGAACGACCCGGAGATTCTGGTCCTGGATGAGCCCACGGCGGGGCTGGATCCAAAGGAGCGCATCCGTTTCCGAAATATCGTCGGTTCCCTGTCGAAGGAGCGCATCATCATCCTGTCCACCCACATCGTGTCGGACGTGGAGTACATAGCGGACGAGATTCTCCTGATGAAGGGGGGAGAGCTGCTGGCCATGGGGGACATCGGGCGGATGCTGGAGCGGGCCAGGGGCAGGGTGTGGGAATGCGTGGTAGGCCCGGAGGAGACGGAGCGATATCAGGCCTACTTCAACGTCAGCAGCCTGCGCAACACCCAGAAAGGCGTGAGGCTGCGCATCGTCTCCGACACCTGCCCCATGGAGGGCGCCCGGCCCGCGGATCCGGATCTGGAGGATGTGTATCTGTATCACTTCCGGGAGCAGTGAGGGGGACGGCGGCTGGGGGGCAGGGCATGGGAAAAAGCGTGCTGGCCCTGGCCAGGGGAAGGAACTGGGGCAGAGCATGGAAAAGCGTAGGCTGGCCCGGCCCTGGGGAGGAACGGCAGAGTATGGAATAGTGCAGGACGGGAGAGCCTGGGGAGCCGGGAAGGAGGACAGGGATGTTTAGGACAGAAATATACCGGATATTGTCCAGGAAAGTGGGAGTGGCCGCCATGCTGGCGGGCCTGCTGCTGTTGCTGTACATGGCCATGGGCATTACGGTGTGGGGAGAGGGACTGATCGATGAGGGAAGGATATATTACGGGGCCCGGGCCATCGCCAGGGATAAGGAGATCGCCGCCGAATTCGCAGGCCCTCTCACAGAGGACACCGTCAGGGCAATCTGGGAAAAATACGGCCCTCCGGTGAACTGCGCCATGCGCAGCACCACCATGGAAAGCCTCCGGGCTGCGGCGGCATCGGGGGGAAATGACAACTACTGCAACCGTTTCGTGGCAGAGCATTTCGGCACCCAGGTGCAGGGAGAGGACGGGCGGATCACCTATGTGCTGGCGGAGGGCTGGAACGAGAGCGCCTGCCTGGACGGGACGTATATCTTCGGGTACGCGGGCACCGGGACTTACTGGGACAGGTTCCTGATGGCCTATGTGCTGGCCCATATCTCGATCATCGTGCTGCTGAGCCCTGTGTTCTCCGAGGATTACGCCTACCGCACGGCGGACATCATACTGCCCACGGTGAACGGCCGCTTCATCCTCTGGAGGCGCCGCATGGCCGTGGGCTGCGCCCTGGCATCGGCCTGCTACCTGCTGGCGGGCGGCAGCATCTTCCTCCAGCACATCGCCTGTTACGGCACGGAGGGCTTTGTGGTCAGCAGCAGGATTGCCGGGATGCCCATGTTCTTCGGGAAGGATTACCTGCCCATGGGCACAGCCCTCCGGGAGCTGTATCTGTGCGGCTGGCTCTCCGCCCTGGCAGTGGCGGTGCTGACCTGCTCCGTGTCCGCCCTGTGCAGGCAGTCCTTTTCCTCGCTGGTCAGGTCCCTCCTGGTATACATAGGCCCCTATGCGTTCCTGCGGCTGGTATTGGACGCGCTGCCCGTGGGAAGGGTCAATGCCCTGCTGCACTATCTCTGCTACAGCGCCCCCATTTCCTACCCGGGCACCTTCTCGGAGGCCCCGGGGAACGCCAGGCTGCTGCTCACCGCCATGGCGCTGGCCGTGCCGCTGTCGGCGGCTGCGCTGGGGGCATACCGGTACTGCAACCATCAGGTGAGGTGAACCGCCGCCGGGAACAAGGCGGATATGGGCCGTGTTCCCGGGACGGGGCACTGTTTTTCCCATGAGGCGTCATCAAAGAAACGGCGCAAGGGACTTCAGGGCGTGGAGATCGCCGCCCCGCATAAGGCTTTCGGCCATCTTCTGCAGGGTCTTCTGAGGCAGGAAGGGATAGAGCCCGGAAATGTCCACATGGGCATCGTCAGGCAGCTTTTCCAGGAATCTGGCCAGAGCCTCTTCTCCCAGGAACGGCGCCAGGGCAACGATGTGGGACATATCCTGCCGGGGATCCGCGTTTTCTATCAGAGCGCCCAGGGCATCGCTGCTAAGGAAGGGGGCCAGTCCCCTGATGCCCTCCCAATCGTCCAGAGGCAGCATTTTCTGGACGAGCCTGTCCAGGGTGCCGCTGCTTAAAAAGGGAGCCAGACCGCGGACTTCGCGGATGTCCCCTTTTTCCTCCATTTTATCCACCAGGGCGTCCAGGGTGTCGCTGCCAAGGAAGGGTGCCAGCCTCTTGATGCCCTTCCAGTCGTCCAGAGGCAGCATCTTCTGGACGAGCCTGTCCAGGGTGCCGCTGCTTAAAAAGGGAGCCAGGCCGAAGATTTCGCCAATGTCCCCTTTTTCCTCCGCTTTATCCACCAGAGCGTCCAGGGTCTCGCTGCCAAGGAAGGGGGCCAGGCTGATGATGCCGGATATGTCCCCCTTTATGTCGGCCTCTGCCACCAGAACGTCCAGGGTCTCGCTGCTGAGGAAAGGGGCCAGCCCGGCGAGGTCCTTCAGGCTGTGCACCTGGGCCCTTTTGATGAGGGCATCCAGATACTTCTCGTCCAGAAAGGGGGCCAGCCCCGCGATTGCCTTCAGGTCGAGCTTCTCCCCGTCCTCCTGATTGTCCAGGCTGTCGTCCACCAGCCGGGCCATGTCGGCGGGGGGCAGGAGCGGGGCCACCTCCTGGATTTCCTCTATGGTGACGGGCTCCGCGTCCGCCTTGGAGGGCTCTTCCTTTTCTATGATCCGGCTCAGCGTCCTGGAAGCGCTGTCCGTGCCCAGGAGCTCATCCACGCCGATTTCCAGGATCTGACAGAGCTGCTCCAGCTTGCCGATGTCCGGGCAGGAGCTGCCCCGCTCCCAATTCGAGACGGCCTGATAGCTGACCTCCATGGCGTCCGCCAGGTTCATCTGGGTCATGTTCCGGGCAATCCGGGCCTCTTTGATTTTCCGTGCTACTTTCATGGTATCGAACATAATCTTTCTCCTTTTCTTCTTCGCGCTTTTCGCGGGTGATGGTTCAGGAATGTGCTGCCGGTGACGCGCCTGCCGTCCGTTCCATGGTACCAGTATAGCCTATCCGCCTTAAAATGGGAATCAAGAGTTGCTTGAGGCGGTATCTTTCCAGGGGCTTCCCGGGCGCGCCCGCGCTGTCCTTCATGGCGGCACGGCGGGGAGGCCGGCCCAGGAAGGGTAGGGGGTGGATGGCGGCGGGGGAAGTGAACAGGGGCACGTCAAATACATAGTCTTCTTTAAGCAAATTCGTTTCAAACATGGTTTCAAGCATAGGTTTCTCCTCTTTTCCTTTTACGCAGTATAGAAATACCGGTGCATCGGTGGCGGTTGGGCTCACCGGGTTCATGCTGGCAGTATAGCCCATAGACGGGGAACTGGGAAGAAAGCGCTGCTTGAGTTTGGGACTAAACAGGCGCTTGAGGCCGGGATTGGCCGGGGGTATGCCGCATATCCGCGAAAGATTCTTGACAGGGCGGCGTGTTTTCATTATACTGAAACTGTGGATCGGGGAGGGCACCCATGGCAAAAAACGGCATTCACGGGGAACATCCAGGGACAGGCCAAAGCGTCGGCGCTGGAGAGGATCGTGATCCGCAGGGAAGTCGCGAACCAACAGCTCCTGGAGTTCTATATGAACGTGTACAAGGATTTGAAGGCCCAGTCGTGAGTTTGTAAAAGCATCCCACAAAAATGCAATGTGAAGAGCATTCATTTTTGTGGGAGTTTTTTGTCTGGAGAAATGGATATCGGTATTGATAAGTGCCAGGCCATGGGATATAATCTCATCATGAAGGGATTATGGGACGGAGGAAAAGCATTTTCATGAAAAACCGATATGACAAAACGATCACAGCCTGCTTCGTGGGATATATCGTACAGGCGATCGTCAACAATTTCACGCCGCTATTGTTCCTGTTCTTCCAGAGGAGCTACCGGATTCCTCTGTCCCAGATTACGCTGCTGGTGACGTTCAACTTTGGGGTACAGCTGCTGGTGGATCTGCTCTCCGTGGGATTTGTGGATAAGATAGGGTACCGGGTGTCCATGGTCATGGCCCATGTGCTGTCGGCGGCTGGGCTGATACTGCTCACAGTTCTGCCGGAGGCGTTGCCCTCTCCCTTTGCGGGAATCCTGATTGCGGTCATGATCTACGCAATCGGGGGAGGGCTCCTGGAGGTCCTGGTGAGCCCGGTGGTGGAGGCGTGCCCCTCGGACAATAAGGAGAAGGCAATGAGCATGCTCCACTCCTTTTACTGCTGGGGACATGCGGGGGTGGTGCTGATCTCTACGGTTTTCTTCGGTGTGGCAGGGATCCAGAACTGGAAGATACTGGCTGTCATCTGGGCGCTTATTCCTATGGGGAACGCGTTCGCCTTTGCGAAGGTGCCCATCGCGCCGCTGATCGAGGACGGGGAAGCGGGCCTGGGATTAAAGGAGCTGTTCCGGATGAAGGTGTTCTGGATTCTGCTGGTGATGATGGTATGCGCGGGGGCCAGCGAGCAGGCGGTGAGCCAGTGGGCCTCCACCTTTGCGGAGAAGGGGCTTGGCATCTCCAAGACTGCGGGGGACCTGGCCGGGCCTATGGCCTTCGCGATTCTCATGGGGTCCGCCAGGCTGTTCTACGGGAAATACGGAGACCGGATTCACCTGGAGCGCTTCATGGTCTACAGCTGCTGCCTGTGCATCCTGTCCTATCTGGGGGTGGCCCTTTTGGCGATTCCCCAGCTGAACCTCATTGCCTGCGCCGTCTGCGGGCTGTCAGTGGGAATCATGTGGCCGGGAACCTTCAGCAAGGCGGCCGCGGCGCTGCCAAGGGGCGGGACGGCCATGTTCGCGCTGTTGGCCCTGGGCGGGGACATCGGCTGCTCCGGCGGGCCTACGCTGGTGGGGATGGTGTCGGGAGCGCTGGGGGACGACCTGAAGATGGGGGTATTGGCCGGCGTTGTCTTCCCGGTGCTGCTGTTGGCGGGAATCGCTCTTCTTGGGAGGAAAAGGGGGGCATAAAAAGGCAGGGCAGTTCAGGGAGAATGCGGGTGGCCGGAAGGATAAAACATATGGCAAAAAATTTATATCGGAATACCGGAACCCTTACCGTCTGCATGGCGGCGCTTGGCCTGCTGCTCACGGCCTGCGGCGCGTCTGCGGGAGGGGCAGGCGAAAACGGATGGGAAGCTTCCGATACGGGAAAGGCTCCCGGCGGAGACGGTATCGGGGGAGAGGCAAAAAGCGCCCAGCCGGAGGAAGAAGCGAAAGAATGGCCGGGGGAGCAGGATAGCTGTAAGGTACAGGAGCTTGGAGGATATCTGTATGGGCATGTTTCCGCAAGTCCCTATGCCAGCGCGGAAATTATGATAAAGGGCTATGAGGGGGAAGCGCTGGAAAGCGACTGGGACGCGCCGTCGGCTTTTCGGTTTGCGGGAGAGGCGGAGGTGACATGGCGTTTCTACAGTTCTCTTGCGGAAATGGAGACGGCGTTGAATGAGGTTTCCCGGCGGGAAGCGGAGGGAGCCTCGCTGCGCTTTCTGTACTATACTTTCCCCATGACGGAGAACGTCCACGCCCTTGAGCTGTACCATGATCTGAAGAGGAGATTCGATACGGAAGAGCATCCCCTGACGGTATGGAGCATGGACAATGGGAAGCTGCTCTGCTTTTTACAGGAAACGCTGAAAATGGAGGACGGCTATGAGCTTATCTATCTGCGCCACCAAAGCTCGAAGGTCAATCTCTATGTGAAGGATAGGACGGCATACGGGCTTACCCTGCTGGATGCGCCGTCGGAGGAGGATGAAACTCTGGAGTATGTGTTTACGGATATTTTCCAGAGCTACGGCAGTTTGGGGAGCGGCTGGGGGCTGGATGAGGAAACTCTATACTGGATTGACCATGATGAACGGCTGACCGAGCTGGAGGATCCGAAGCGCAGCTTTCTGGAGGTCCGTGGAATCGATGAGAATTGGGAATATGCCGGGGACGAAGGGGTTATGCGGTATTTTGGCCTGCTTGTGGAGGCCGATTACGAGCTGGCGCTGACGGAGGGCGGCAGGATGCTTTCTCTGCACTTCTCGCTTTCCGAGGAGGAGGGGCAGGAAGAGGATTCTGTTTCCGATTACATATATGACTTCAGGAAGGACGCCATTATTTCCGCCATCGGTTCTCTGGCGGAGAGCGGGGACGGGGCTTCCGCGGAGGAAAAGGAAACGGCGGCAAAGGAGGATGCGGAACCTCGCTACTATCTTCTGAACGGCTTTTGTATGAAAGAGCCCTATGACATGACGGTCACGGATATGGAGACCGGGGAAACGCTGCAGGAGCAGAGGATATCCCTGAGCATTGAGCTGCCGGACACGATTACTTATCCGGACCTGAACGGCGACGGTTACGCGGATATGCGGGTCGGTGCGCCGGTTCATCAAAACGGCGCAAAAGCGGAGGAGGAATCTTTTACGCCGCCCTCTTATCTGCTCTGGGATTCGCGGACGGAGCAGTTTGTGCGCAAGACGGAAAAAGAGGTGGAAAACAGCAGGCGGGCGGTGGCGAACGGCTTAACGGAGGAAGAGCAGGAGGAAAAGACAAAGCGGGAAAGGCGTAATCCTTTCGAGCCGGTTCAGGAGCTGCCGGAAGGAGCCGAGCCGGAGGACTATATCAGGCTCACAGGGGATAAGCTGCTGGAATACCAGGCGCGGGAAGGAGACAGTCTATGGCGCATCAGTGAACGCTTTTACGGAGACGGATGCCTGTGGGCCACCATCCTGCGGGCCGGGGATGCACCGGAGGATCCTAATTATCTGCCTGTGGGCGAGACGGTGTCCATGCCGGAGGTTTCCTATATCCGCAGGAATCCGTATTCCAGGGGCGGCCTGCGCTCCGAGGGGAGCTTCCAGATAGAAAAGCCGGACGGGTTTGCCCATTATTTTCTGGCCAGCGATGTGGCTTATGTCTCCTGGAAAGAGGAGAATCAGATTCACAGTCTGCCGGTGACGAACCCCGTGGGAGAAAATCCCTTTCGGGAGCCAAAGGACTGGGAGGCGTTTCAGGCGGAGGCCATACGGTGCAGCCAGGAGCTTTGTCCGGGAAGGGTGTCGGACCTTACCTTTGAAAAGTATCATATGGAGGATGGCTGCGATTTGTATGGGTACTCCTTTGCGTATGATACGGGGGAAGAGATTATAGAGTATGTGGACTTCTTCAAGTTCGGCAAAGCCAATATGGCGGAAGTGATCGGCGTGCGCCAGCAGGAGCCGAACACTGTGCTGGTGAATACCGTCCGGTACATGGCGGCCAGCTTTACCGATTACGGAGGCAGGCCGGGCATGGGCTGGGGGGATGATGCGGGGCCCAACGTGGGGGCGGATCTATGGGAGTATCCTTACCTTCACAACCTGTTTGAGGCGGCCAGGAAGCAGTTTGAAAATCCACAGTTCTAATGAGGATTCGCACCGTACATCCCCGCGCTGTGAAATCCCTGCTATTTACTACTCCTCGTCAAAGCCTTTTTGTTTTGAAGTAAGGGGCGTATAACCCGGGAGTGGCGGAAAGTCAAGCCCTTTTTCAAAATACCGCAAAATGTCAAAAGGCTCTTCCGCCGTCAGGAAACCGGGCAGGCTGTCGCGCCTGTGGGGGAGTTCATTGGTGTACCATTTGGCCTGGATGGCCTCCATTCCTGCCGCTCTGGCGCCGGGAAGCTCATTGCTGCCGCCGTCCCCCACGAAGACGCACTCCTTTGGGGAGACGCCCAGCAGGTCGGCGGCCTTTCTGTAGATGCGGATATCCGGCTTCTGCAGCTTTGCCTCGTAGGACAGAATCACCTGGTGGAAATAGCCGTATATCCGGCTCTGCCTGATGACAGTCACTTCTTCCGAGGAGCAGTTGCTGACGATGGCCAGCTTGTATCCCGCCGCTTTCAGGCGGTCCAATAGCCCATATACATCCGGGTGGACATGCTCGAAGCACAGGGACTTGGTCTCTGTCCGTTTGCGGATGATCAGGGAAAGGGTGGAATCATCGACAGGCTTGCCGCATTTTCCGCAGACATACAGGATGGATTCAGGGAAGCTTATCTCGCCGATATATCGTTCCGCCTCCTTTTCGTCCCAGTAGGCATCGAAGCGCCCTCTTTCCAGGCCTAAATCGGCGCACATTTCGTTTTTGGTATATTTTTTATGGCCCCATTCGGTGATTAGGGTTTCAAACAAATCGAAGATGACTGCTTTGCGCTCCATGGATGTCCCCTCTTTCTCTATCCGCTTTCCATCGCTTTTCCTATGCTATGGGGCGTTCCTTATTCCGCTTTCCTCTTCACGGCGCAGTAGGCAAAACAGGAAAGGGTGCTGTAGTATTCGAACTCGACGCTCACGGGAGAGATTGGTTCATACCCATGTTTCTCAGCCTGCTCATGGATGGGCCCGTACAGCTCGAACACTTCGCACTGTTCCTTGCCAAGCAGCTTTTGCGGAACCTCTGCGCTGTCATAGTGGACGCGGATGTACAGGGAGGCGGGCGTCCGGTATAGGTTGTACTGTTCATCCTGCTGCGCAGTGGCAACCTGCTGCGCAGTGGCAACCTGCTGCGCCGTGGCAACCTGCTGCGCCGTGGCAACCTGCTGCGCCGTGGCAACCTGCTGCATGAACATGATTCCCCGTGGCGCGCTGCCTCCCGGCCAATAATCCAGGCTGATGCAGCCGCTCCAGGACGGGGCCAGCAATTCCCGCTTCTCCACAGGCACAAGGGCCTGATACGCCGCCAGCAGCCCCGGGATGTCCGGCTCCCCCGTGGGGTTGGTGGCATGCCCCAGCGTGCCGCACCAGATGGCCTCCTCCCGTTCCACGATGTCGAAGCGGATGCCTTTGTCATGAATCGTGTCTACCAAGGTCTCGCCGGGGAATAGGAAAATCTGTTCTCTGTCCATTGCTTGTCCTCCTAGCATCATACATGAATTTATCGTTCGCGGCAGCCCTCCCGTTCTTCCATGAGGGTGTCAAAGATATGGTTCAATCTCCTGACGATACCCTTGTCTTCTGTAGGCTGACGAAAAAGCCATAATCTGTCCCCAGCCCCTGGAAGATGGCAAGGAGGGCTGGGGGAGTCATGTTTTCTGGGATTCCCTGTCTGGCATGGCCAGGGAGATGAACTGTTCCAGGCTTTCGGCCCGTTTGAGGGCCAGGATCCAATAGTCGAGGGTTTCCGGATTCATCTCCGCGAGGATTCTGGATTTCACGGCCTCCGGTATCTGGCCGAAATCTGACAGTTGCAGAAGTATCATTTCTGCCTTGGCTTTTGCGACCAGATATTGCTCAGCTTTTGCCATGGCATCCTCATACCAGCGTTCCAGAACCTGGAGGTTCCGCTCCGCCAGGATGCGCTCCCGCTCTTCCTGGGAGACAGTGCCAGTCTTTTCCAGTAGGCGTATGGCTTCGTTCGCTTTTTCGGCTGCGGTAGCCCTTGCCCTGATAACCTCTTCGCCTTCCCACATCTTCATATACGCTAACCCCACTTCCCTGTCTGCCTTCACTTTCGTCACCATCTCATGCAGCCGCCTCAGGCCCTTCGTCCGCGCGTTCGCTTCGGTGGATTCCGCCATGTACCGGGTGAGCTCCCGGAGCTCCTCCGGTGGATTCCCCTCCTGCCCCTTTATGTAGAGGAACAGCGTCCTGGCGCCGTCCTCGTAGGGCATTACGGGCACTTCCACGCAGCCGTTCTTCACGGTATACACCATCCGGTCCAACCCGAAGGGGTCATAGGTGGTGATGAAGATGACCACCACATTCCGGAGCGTGCCGTAGCCTTCCCCGGCGGTCAGGTTCCCGGCATCAATCTTGGCATGGTAGAACCGGGCCCTCCTGGGCAATGCCTTCACATCCGCGGAGCTGCTGTTCTGGTCGGGCTCGATATCGAAGAGCTCCCCGTCCTCCTCGTCCAGGCAGACATTCAGCCGCACGCCGTGCTTCTCCGGACTTTCGCCATACCAGGTCTTCTGGGGCACCACCGTCAGGTGCCGGATGCTGCGCTGCAGGATGCACTCTAAGATGTAGCGGGCCGCTTCCTCCCCGTAGACCTTGTGGGAGGTCAGGCTGTAGACTAAAAAATCGTCCACCAGGTTCATTTCTTGCAGTTGTTTCATTTCTCCTCCTTTTCTAGGCAGGAAATACGGACTGCTGCGCCAGAAGCTCCTGCCTTGTAAGTTTAATGGGTTTCAAAGCATAGAGTTTCTGAATGAGACCTTTAGATGGTTGAGATGATTTAAGCGTCTTCAAGAAATATGCTTTATGATTACATCATAGCATATCTGGCCGTATTGTCAATGCAGCTTGTCGGTTTTTGTCAAAATTCTTTGAAGCCAGGCCTTTTATGGACGGGCTTGCCTGACGGCTTTCACATCCCTGTGGTACATTAAGCTGCAGATGACTGCCAATACGGCTTCCACCACAGGCTGCACCGCTATGACGCCGTCCAGCTGCCAGAAGCGGTTCAGGAGGATGACGCCCGGGATGAACGGCACGGCGTTGCGCAGCACCGTGATGGTCAGTGACTTCACTGCCTTCCCCAGCGCCTGGAAATAGCTGGTCATCATATTGATGATGCCGAGCAGCGGGACGGACAGGCAGAGGATTGTCAGGAAATATCCGGTCTGCCGGATCAGGGCGCTGTCCTGGAGGAAGATGGAGGCAAGGGGCTTTCCGAATTGTCGCATGTATATTGTCCGCGGGACATCTTTCTCCATCATTTAACATTTTGACAGGTACAAAAAACAAATGAATGTGGCGGTCCCACAGCTTTTCCGTGTATAATGGATTTCAGATGACAGCGCATGGAAGGGCGCGGAACGGAGGCAACATGAAGAACGAGATTTTGAAACGGTTTGAGGAAGTATTTGGAGGCGGCGAGGGCGTGAAGGCCTATTTCGCGCCGGGCAGGGTGAACCTGATCGGAGAACATACCGACTATAACGGCGGGCATGTGTTCCCCTGCGCCCTGACCATCGGCACCTACGGCGCGGCCAGGAAGCGGGAGGACAATAAGCTGCGCTTCTATTCCATGAATTTCGAGAAGCTGGGCATCATCGAGTCCTCTTTAGATGAACTGGTGTCCGCCAAGGAGGCAGGCTGGACCAACTATCCCAAGGGGGTCATGTGGGCCTTCGGCGAGAAGGGCATGAAAGTGCCTGGCGGCATGGACCTGATGCTGTACGGGAATATCCCCAACGGCTCCGGCCTGTCCTCCTCCGCGTCCGTGGAGGTGCTCACCGGGTACATCCTGCGGGATTTCTTCGGCTTCGACGTGACGAACCAGGACCTGGCCCTGATCGGACAGTACGCGGAGAACAACTTCAATAAAGTGAACTGCGGCATCATGGATCAGTTCGCCATCGCCATGGGAAAGAAAGACAACGCCATCTTCCTTGACACGGCTGATCTTTCCTTCGAGTACGCGCCCATCGTGCTGGAGGGGGCGAAGATCGTCATCGCCAGCAGCAACAAGAAGCGGGGCCTTGGGGACTCCAAGTACAATGAGCGCCGCAGCGAGTGCGAGACGGCCCTGGCGGAGCTGCAGCAGGTGGTACAGATAAACGGCCTGGGAGATTTGGACGAGGAGACGTTTGAAAAATATCAGTCCGCCATCCAGGATGATGTGCGCAGGAGGCGGGCGAAGCACGCGGTGTATGAGAACCAGCGCACCGTCCGGGCGGTAGCGGCCCTGAAGGCCAACGATGTGGCCCTGTTCGGCCAGTTGATGAATGCCTCCCATGTGTCCCTGCGGGACGACTACGAGGTGACGGGCGTCGAGCTGGACACGCTGGTGGAAGAGGCCTGGAAGGTGGAGGGCGTCATCGGCTCCAGGATGACCGGCGCGGGCTTCGGCGGCTGCACCGTCAGCATCGTGAAGGACGAGGCCATCGACAGCTTCATCGAGAAGGTGGGCAAGGCCTATCAGGAAAAGATCGGATACGCGGCGGACTTCTATGTGGTGGAAGTGGGCAACGGGCCTGTGGCGCTGTAAAACTGCGGCTCCGGTGTCTTCTTGAAATCTCGCCGGGGAGCAGGGGAAAGGGGATAGCCCATCCGCTGCTTGACAGGATCCTTCAGGACGCCGGGTTTTCAGATGGTCTTAGAAGGAAACGGATTCTGCATTATGCAGAAAAACTGCAGGAATTGAATACAGGCAATGAATACAGGCATTTTACAGGTCGGGAGCTTACAAATCAGGAATCATACAGGTTACGGAAAGGCGGCGTGGCAGGGATGGAGAGAATAGGAACTGATATCAGAAAACTGGTGTCCTACGGAATCAGGACAGGACTGGTTCCCAAAGAGGATGAGATTTTTACCATAAATAGATTATTGGAGCTGTTCGGGCTGGAGGAGATAGCGGAGCCGGAAGAGGGCGAGGATGGGAAATGCGGCGCGGCTCCCCAGGAAGAGGCTGCCACGGATCAGGCCGGAGAGGCCGCGCTTGCCGGGGAACTGGAGGAGATTCTGAACCGTATGTGCGACTACGCCTACGAGAACGGCCTCATCGCGGAGGACGGCATCGTGTACCGCGACCTCTTCGACACCAAGGTCATGGGGCTCTTGATGCCCAGGCCCAGCCAGGTCATCCGCAGGTTCCGGGAGCTGTACGAGAACGAATCCCCCAAAGCGGCCACCGATTATTATTACAGGCTCAGCCAGGATTCCGACTACATCCGCAGATACCGCATCGCAAAGGACATGAAGTGGATAGCGCCCACCAAGTACGGCGACCTGGACATCACCATCAACCTGTCCAAACCGGAGAAGGATCCCAAGGCCATCGCCGCCGCCCGGAACGCCAGGCAGTCCGGCTACCCCAAGTGCCTGCTCTGCCGGGAGAACGAGGGCTACGCGGGCCGGGTGAACCATCCCGCCAGGCAGAACCACCGGATTATCCCCGTGACCATAAACGGCAGCCAGTGGGGCTTCCAGTATTCGCCCTATGTGTACTACAACGAGCACTGCATCGTGTTCAACTATCAGCATGTGCCCATGAAGATAGACCATGCCGCGTTCTGCAAGCTGTTCGATTTCGTGAAGCAGTTCCCCCACTATTTCGTGGGCTCCAACGCGGATCTCCCCATTGTGGGCGGCTCTATCTTAAGCCACGACCATTTCCAGGGAGGCCATTACGAGTTCGCCATGGCCAGGGCCAAAGTGGAGAGGCGCTTCACGGCGGAGGGCTTTGAGGATGTGGCAGCGGGCGTGGTGAACTGGCCCATGTCCGTCATCCGCTTAAACGGTAAGGACAGCGACCGGGTCATCGCCCTGGCAGACCGGATTCTGGAGAAATGGCGGGAATATACGGACGAAAGCGCATTCGTATACGCTTACACGGATGGAGAGCCCCACAACACCATCACCCCCATCGCCAGGAAG
>NZ_CAPDXS010000025.1:0-44726 GCF_948601915.1 uncultured Acetatifactor sp.
AAAGTTTTTGGTGAGGAAAAATTTCATGTGGTACTACTTTTTCTCTCATCTAGGGCTTATTTTTCAGATTCAGAATTGCTACAATCAGCAAGGCCATGGTCAAGATAACCATTAATTCCTCATATGTACTCATAAGCACCACTCCTTCCGCAAGACTCGGAACGAATGGCCGCACGCCCTCCCAGCTGCCTGGGTAAGCATATTATATTGTCATGGTGCATTCATCTGGTGACGGTTCGTCACCGCTTCGCGGCCTTCTTCCTGTTGCGATGTCGCAACAAGTGTGATACAATTTCTTTGTTACCGCCCCTATACCGGTACGGAAAGGGGGTGTGCACATGAGTTTATTTCAAACCTTTATTCTCTCCGTATTGGCCAGCGTAGTCGCCTACTACCTGTGCAAGTGGCTTGATGGAGATGAGTAGACGGTAGCCGAGCCCAAACGGTTGACTTCTCCGCAAAAGAAGGAGAACCCCCGGAAGTACCGCAAATACTTCCGGGGGTTCGTTCCTTTTGTGCTACATGAGCATTCCAAACCTTTTGCCTAATGGCATTATAGCATATGCGAAACAGGAATGCAATATGCGCCCGGAGTAATTTATTTTATTGTATGGCCTTGGGGACGGTTCTTTTTTTGCGTGCGGGATTGGGCTTGAATTACCCCGCCTTTTTTTGTATAATATTCCAAATGGTTCAAAGATGCCGGATGAAAGGAAGAAAGAGATGAAAAAGGTACGCAATATTGTGACAATGGTGTGCGCGCTGGCGGCAGCGGCGGCCCTGTGGATGCTGGCAGGGCCTCAGTTCCTGAAGTTCCGGGGAGGAGCGGTCCCCCTGGGGCCGGAGGACGACCCGGCCCAGGCGCAGGGGGAGTACGTATCCCGTGAGGTGGCGTATCCGGTGGCCTCCTATGTGGCGGAGTATTACTCCGGAGACCCGGATCGGGCGAAGGATTACGGATATGTCGTATACGATGCGGACAGGAAGAACTTTTTCTGCATCAGGGAGTCCGACCAGAGGGACGGGGACTACGCGAGCCTGCTGTACAATCTGGAGCTGATGGCAGAGCTGCGGGCCACAAAGGACATGACGCCCGCCGTGGTGGAGGGGTCTTTGGAGCTTATGGATCAGGCCGGCATAGAACGGGCCCTGGCGGCGCTGGAGGAGAGCGAAATCGTGAGCCGCTATTACGAATTGCGCGGCGACGAATCGTATTATGAGTCCTATGCCGATACTTATTACGGGGACGAATACGGCAAGGTCCTGGAGGAAATGGGGCAGGTGCTCTATGACGGAGCGGCACAGGCGGAATGGTACTGCATAGAGAGCGGAAGCGTAAACGGCCTGGCCATATCGGACATGTGGATCTGCGTCCTGGCGGCGGGGCTGAGCGTGCTGATCGCTTTGGGCAGCCTGGTTTCCCTGATTGCCGGAGGCAAGTCTGACCGGGGCGCCAGGCCGGCGGATACTGCCAGCGCCATGGAGCGGTTCCTGTATGAGCAGAGGGGCTGGGTGGAGGAATGGTGCCGGTACAGCCTGGGCAGGGCCAGCCGTTCCGCCTATATAGCGGTGGCAATCTGGGTGGTGCTGCTGGGCGCCCTGGGTTATTTCATCAAAATGCCCACGCAGAAGATTTTCGTCTTCTACCTGCCTCTGGGGCTGCTTCTGGGCGAGCTCACGGCGCTTTTCATACTGTGGGTGCAGAAGGGCCAGTCCAAGCCGAAGAAAATCCTGAAGCGCATGGCCAAGCATATCAGGAAGGCGTTCCCCGCTCCGGGGGCCCAGGAGGAGTTCGCGGAGGATTTCCTAAAAGCGGGGGAGGAATGGGCTTTCCGGGAGAAGAAGAAGGACTCCATGCTCTACGGACGGCTGGGAGACCGGTACTGGAGCTCCTTCTGGGGCCATGGCGTCCCTACCATAGTGGATGTGTCGAAGCTGGAACGGGTGGAGCCGGAGACCATTTCCGGTTCCGTGCGCAGCGGCAAGGTGCGGGTGTCCTACGAGTCCTATGTGGCCAACTTCTATTACCAGGGCACCGCCCTCTACGACAATGCGGATAAAGCGTTCACGTTCCAGACCCTGTCCGGCAGGGCAGGATTCCTGGCGCTTGCAGTGAAGAAGGGCGTGGACGGCGTGAAAATCAGGGAGTCGTAGGGAGATATTTTACGGGAGGGCACAAAGGTGGAGATATATCTATTCAGGCACGGGGAGACGGATTGGAACAAGGAGCGCAGGCTCCAGGGGCACAGCGACATTCCCCTGAACGGATTCGGCAGGGAGCTGGCGGTGGAGACTGCCGGTTCCCTGGCCGGGCTGACCTTTGACAGGGCTTTCAGCTCTCCCCTGAAGCGGGCCTTTGAGACCGCGCAAATCCTCCTGGCGGGCCGGAACGTGCCGCTGGAGACGGACGAGCGTCTGATGGAGATGGGCTTTGGCGACTGCGAGGGCGGGGCCTTCGACCTGCCGAAGGCAGATCCGGAGCATCCGCTCCATGATTTTTTCTGCAGGCCCCAGCTTTTTTCGCCCCGGGGAGGCGCGGAGTCCTTCCGGGAGGCGCAGGCCAGGGGGCAGGCGTTCCTGCAGGAGAGGATCCTTCCGCTGGAAGGGAACTGCGGCCGTGTCCTGATCGTAGCCCACGGCGCGCTGAACAGATGCCTTTTGAGCGCCATCGGAAATATCCCCCTGGAGAAGTTCTGGGAGATAGGGCTGCCTAACTGCGCGGCCTCCATCCTCTCGCTGGAGGGCGGAAAATTCCGCATCCTGGAGATGGGGAAGGTCTATTACGGCACGCCGGTGAACGCCAGGCCCTGACGGGGAGAGGGGCGTGTGTCGGGCGCAGGCATAATGAGGCGGCACAGGGACATGGACGGGAAAGGCTGTATGGGAAACCGGGGGATGGAACAGCGGCCGGACCGGGATTAAGACAGGGAAGGGCGGAGGAAGGAGACGGGCACAAGGCATCGCCCGCTGACGACAACGTAGTGTTGAGGTGGACAGCCAGGGCCGATCGCACAAGGATTCATGCATCGGGGTACCGGGGCGCAGGGAGAGGATATGACAGAGCTGACGGATATTTTTGACACCCATGCCCATTATGACGACAGGGCTTTCGACGAAGACAGGGAGGAGCTGCTGGCCAGCCTGCCGGAACAGGCAATCGCCAGGGTGGTGAACGTGGGGGCAAACCTTGCCTCCTGTAAGCGCACCGTGGAGTTGACGGAAAAACATAATTTCATATACGGCGCGATAGGCATCCACCCCAGCGAGACCGCAGAGCTGGAACAGGAGGGCGCCTGGCAGAGCCTGAGGGAGCTGTATAGGGCGGAAAAATGCGTGGCCGTGGGAGAAATCGGGCTGGACTATTACTGGGACGAGCCGGAGCGGGAGGTCCAGAAGAAATGGTTCGCCCGCCAACTGAACCTGGCAAGGGAGCTGGGGCTGCCGGTCATCATCCACTCCAGAGACGCGGCCAGGGACACGGCGGACATCATGAAAGCGGAAAGAGCCGGGGAAATCGGCGGTGTGGTCCATTGCTTTTCCTATACGAAGGAGACGGCCAGGACATTTTTGGACATGGGGTTCTTCTTCGGCATAGGGGGCGTGCTGACCTTCCGGAACGCCAGGAAGCTGAAGGAGGCGGTGGAGTACATTCCCTTAGAGTGCATCGTCCTGGAGACGGACTGCCCCTATCTGGCCCCTGTGCCCTATAGGGGAAAGCGCAACAGTTCCCTGTATCTGCCCTATGTGGCGGCGGCCCTGGCCGAGATAAAGGGAATCGGCGAGGAGGACGTGAGGCGGACCGTCTGGGAGAATTCTTTGAGGCTGTACCGCATGGAGGGCCTGTAAATGCAGGGAAAGGGCCTGCCCCGGAGCGGGAGGTGGAGAGTGGAAGAGAAGCAGCAGAAGAAAAAGAAGAATCTGACCATGTGGACCAAATATCTGCTGGATTTCATGTTTTATTCCGGAATCCTGGTAACGGCCACGCTGCCTTTTACCATCAGGCAGATCGGGAAAGCGCTCCCCCATATGGCAGAGCATTATTGGGTGACGGTGGCCATCTATTTCGTGCTGGGCGTGGCGGCGCTGGCATTGATCCGGGAGCTGCGGCGGATTTTCCAGACAGTCCTCAGGGAAGACTGCTTCGTGCAGGAGAACGTGGACAGCCTGGGCAGGATGGGGAACTGGAGCTTCTTCATCGCGGGGATGTCGGTGGCGCGCTGCGTCGTCTACATGACCGTGGCCATGGCAGTGGTGATATTGGTGTTCGTGATCGCCGGCCTGTTCAGCAAGGTGCTGGCCTGTGTGTTCCGGGAGGCCGTGCGCTATAAGCTGGAGAACGACCTGACGATATGACTGCCGGGCAGACAGGGGGCTGTGCCATGGGAAGCGGTTCCGGCAGGGCTTCGGGGGGAACGTCTGAGGGAACATGGCGTGACATAGGCCGGGACTGAAATCCGCCGAAAGCGGACATAGGGGTGTGGGTATGGGAATCGTAGTGAATCTGGACGTGATGATGGCGAAGCGGAAGATGAGCCTGACGGAGCTGGCGGGGGCGGTGGACATCACCCTGGCCAATCTCTCCATCCTGAAGAACAACAAGGCCAAGGCCGTGCGCTTCACCACGCTGGAGGCCATCTGCAGGGCCCTGTCCTGCCAGCCGGGGGACATTCTGGAGTATGTGGAGGATGCGAATCAGGGCAGCAGGATTTTATAAAAAGTTTAGCATTATAAACCATCCCCTCTATTGACGCTGTCGCCGGAGTGGGGGTACAATATATATCTGTGGCGTCAGGCGCCGGATTTTCAAAAGGATTCTTTCGAATCGGTCAAGGGGTGGAAAAGGCATATGAAACAAAAGAAATTTTCTCTGCTTCCATATATATTAGGATATAAATGGTACTATCTGGGCGGCGTCATCGTCCTGCTGCTGGTAGACCTGGCCAATCTGTACATCCCTCAGTACACGGGGGAGATCATCGATGGGCTGACCGCGGGGACCCTTGCCTATGAGGGCGTGCTGGGGCTGGTGTTCCGGCTGTTCCTGGCAGGGGCCGTGATGGCTTTGGGGCGGTTCGGCTGGAGGTTCTTCATCTTCGGCGCGGCCAGAGGAATCGAGTATAAGCTGCGAAACGACATGTTCGGGCATCTGGAGACCCTGTCCGCCCGGTATTTCAACAGCCACAAGACCGGAGACCTGATGGCCCGGTTCACCAATGACCTGCAGGCCATCCGCATGGCAGTGGGCATGGCGGTGGTGACGGTGTTCGACGCGGTGGTGATGACGGCCATGGTGCTGGTGAAGATGGTGGTCTATGTGGACTTCAAGATGACCCTTCTGGCCCTTGTGCCCATGATCCTCATCTCCATAGGCTGCTACTTCTACGGAATCGAGGCGAAAAAGCGCCAGACCAAAAGGCAGGAGGCTTTCTCCAACCTGTCGGACAAGGTGCAGGAGAGCCTGGCGGGGGTGCGGGTGCTGAAGGCCTTCGTCCAGGAGGAAGAGGACTTCAAGGCCTTCGAGAAGGCCAGCCGCAACAGCATGGAGAAGAACCTCTCCGTGGTGAAGCTGCGGGCGGTGTTCGGCCCTGCGCTGGACACGGTCATAGGCATCAGCCTTTTGATGACATTATTGTTCGGCGGACGGCTGGTGCTGGCTGGAACCATATCCATCGGGAAGTTCGTGGCCTTCAACTCCTACATCGGCATGCTGGTGTGGCCCATGATTGCCTGCGGAGACTGCATCAACAACTTTTCCCAGGCGGCAGCGGCATTCCAGAGGATCGCCGCCATCTTCAGGGAGGAGCCGGACATCGTGGACAAGGCCCCGGCCTCCCTGGCGGGAAAGGACGTACATATCAAGGGGGACATCACTTTAAAGAACCTGACCTTCACCTATCCGGACGGGGAGACGCCGGTGCTGAAGGATGTGAGCCTTCATGTGGAGGCAGGGGAGATGCTGGGCATCCTGGGCCGGACGGGCAGCGGAAAGTCCAGCCTGGCGGACCTGCTCCTACGGGTCTATGACTGCAGGGAAGGGGCGCTGCTTGTAGATGGCAGGCCGATTACGGATTTCCCTTTGGCCGTGCTTCACAGGGACATGGCCTATGTGCCGCAGGACAATTTCCTGTTCTCGGATACCCTGGAGGAGAACATTGCCTTCGGGCTGGAGCAGCGGATCAGCGACCACCCGGAGCTGCGCTCCAGCATCCGGAAGGCGGCCCGGGCCGCCTGTATCCATGACAATATCGTGGAGTTCCCGGACGAGTACAGGACGCTGGTGGGTGAGCGTGGGGTGACCCTGTCCGGGGGCCAGAAGCAGCGCAGCTCCATCGCCAGGGCGCTTCTGATGGACGCTTCGGTATTGATTCTGGACGATTCCCTGTCGGCTGTGGACACGGACACGGAGGAGCAGATCCTGGAGAATCTGATGGAGCTGCGCAAGGGGAAGACTACAATTGTAGTCGCGCACCGCATCTCCACCCTGCAGAAGGCGAACCATATCGCGGTGCTGACGGAAGGGGAGCTGACGGAGTACGGCACCCACGAGGAGCTTCTGGAGCTGGGGGGCTTTTATGCGCATATCTATGAGAAGCAGCAGCTTGAGCAGGAGCTGACGGCTATATAGCCGGTAGCCCGGTGCATTGAGCCTTGAGCAATCGGCACGCGCTGCCCGCCGCGGCTTTGTTGTCGTCAGCCGACGATGCCTTGTCCCGGCATGGATATGGAGGGCTGATTGCTCTGGAATGGATGTGCTGGTGTACCGGCTGGGGGTGCGCCGAAGGGACTTTATACTGCAGACCGCCAGGATTTACAGTGGCATCTCCGGGAAAGTGCTTGGCTGGCGGTCTGCAGTCAGGTTGCACTGCAAATTTAAACGGTGTGCAGTATATCCTATAGAGCTATCGTGCAGCGATTTTAATTAGGAGGATTTCAGATGAGCGCTTTGACGGAAGATAAGATTGAATCCAATTATAAAGGGAACGCACTGCTTCATCTGCTTTCTTATATGAAGCCATATGCGGGGTGGATGGCAGTCTGCCTGGTGCTGGTCCTGGTGCTGACCGGGTTCGATCTCTACCGCCCTATTCTGATAGGCGATGCCATCGACCTGTTCGAGACCCAGGGGGACTACGGCGTCATCGTGGACACGGCTGTGAAATACGGCATTGTCCTGGTGCTGAGCTTTGTGTTCAATATCACCCAGAGCTGGCTCCTGCAGAAGACCGGGCAGAGCATCATCCTCACTGTCCGCAAGGAACTGTACGCCCATATCCAGTCCCTGAGCAGCCGCTATTTCGACCTGACCCCTGTGGGGAAGCTGGTGACCAGGGTGACCAATGACGTGGAGGCCCTGGACGAGATGTACTCCGGCATTCTGGTGCGGCTGTTTAGGAACATCGTGAAGATCATCGGCCTGGCCGCCGTGATGCTGATGCTGGACTGGAGGCTGTCCGTCATCTCCTTCCTGCTGCTGCCCGTGGTGGCGGTGCTGACGGTGGTGTTCCGCAAGATTGCCAGGGAGACCTACCGCATCTCCAGGACCAGGCTCACGGACATCAATACCTTCCTGTCCGAGAACATCTCCGGTATGCGCATCATCCAGATATTCGGCAGGGAGAAGCGGAAGTTCGAGGAATTCAATGACAAGAACTATAAGCTGTACCGGGCCTTTTACCGGGAGATGATGGTGTTCGCCATCTTCCGGCCCCTGATATTCATTCTCAGCATCCTGGCTTTGATGACCGTGCTGGGGGTGGGCAGCAAGGACGTGCTGAACGGCACGATTTCTATCGGTACGCTGTATATTTTTGCACAGTATATCCAATCCTTCTTCGAGCCGATTCAGGAGCTGGCGGAGCAGTTCTCCACCCTGCAGTCCTCCATCGCCTCGGCGGAGAAGATTTTCACCATCATGAGCGAGGAGCCTCTGGTGAAGGAGGATGAGAATCCGGTGATTCTGCCGGAGATTAGGGGCCGCATCGAGTTCTCCCATGTGTGGTTCGCCTATGACAACGAGAACTACGTGCTGCGGGACGTGTCCTTCGTGATAGAGCCGGGAGAGAGGGTGGCCTTCGTGGGCGCTACCGGCGCGGGAAAGTCCTCTATTTTGAATCTGATTGGGCGGTATTACGATATCCAGAAGGGGAATATCTACATCGACGGCGTGGATATCCGGAAGCTTTCCAAGAAGCAGCTGCGCAGCGCCATCGGGCAGATGCAGCAGGACGTGTTCGTGTTCGAGGGGAATGTGGAGTACAATATCCGCCTGCACGACGGGGACATCTCGCCGGAGGATATCCGGGAGGCGGCGGAGTACGTGAACGCCTCCCATTTCATCGAAAAGCTCCCCGGCGGCTATCAGGAGCCTGTGACGGAGCGGGGCTCCACCTTTTCCGCGGGGGAGAGGCAGCTCCTGTCCTTCGCCAGGACCCTGGCCCACAAGCCCAGCATCCTGGTCATGGACGAGGCCACGGCCAATATCGATACGGAGACGGAGCTGCTGATCCAGGAGGCTTTGGAGAAGCTGATGCAGGGCCGTACCACCATCATGGTGGCCCACCGCCTGTCCACGATTCAGCACGCGGACTGCATCATGGTCATGCACAAGGGCAAGATCAGGGAGCAGGGCACCCATCAGGAGCTGCTGGTCCAGGACGGCATTTACAAAAAGCTGTATGAGCTTCAGATTCATCATGAGGCTACGGCGTAGGAAAGGCTGCGCAGTAATTCAGATGTGATAATAGGAAGTAAGAGGGACGACGATGTTAAGAGACGCGGTGGCAGCCAATCGTTTGGAGGAGGTCAGGCGGCTGTATGAGGCCTCCTTTCCGAAATCGGAGAAAAAGCCCTTCGGGTTCATCATGAAGAAGCGGAAGAAGGGCTTATTCGATGTCTTGTCCATTGAGGACGGGGAAGGGCGGTTCTGCGGCCTGGCCATCATGATGCTCTCCGGCGGGCGGGCATTGCTGGACTACCTGGCCATCGCGCCCCGCTGCCAGAGCAGCGGCTTTGGGAGCCGGACTTTGGAGGAGCTGGGGGAGCGCTACGGGAAAGAGCGGATCGTGGTGGAAATCGAGAGCACCGCAGGCGATGAGGGCAGCGCAGGGGAGCCCGCGGGGGAGAGCGGCCTGAGGCTTCGCAGAAAGGCCTTTTATCTCAGGAACGGGATGGTTCCCATGGCGTTTGAGGTGAATCTGTTCGGGGTGGAGATGGAGGTGCTCACCTTTGGGAGCGCGCTTACCTTTGAGCAGTACCATGCCATCTATAAAGAGGTCCTGCCGAAGGGGATGGCGGGGAAGGTACGGCTGCAGCCCTGATGCGCTTCTGGACTCCTTTTCAGGACAGGTAAATTTGCACATACTATATATTGTATCGCAGGTCTGTTTTTCTCGGGCTGATATCAATATATAGTGTGTGTTTTTTGTTTGCCCCTTTTTGGGGCAGCTGCATTTTCTACGTCTGCAGGACCGGATTTGGCTTGCATATGTCCCGGGATATGGTATGATGTAAGTGGGAATCAGCCCATGTCGATAATCTATTATCACGGAAATGCTTTAAGATTCTGACGACTCAGTAAATTTTCCGCTAATCGCATGTTTCAGGAAAGGAATTTGCCTATGGACAAAACAAGTGTTCCGTCTGACGGCAGTCCTGCCCAGCGCCCGGATTACCTGGGCATGGCAAAGGGGCCTGTCGTCATCCGACTTACCAATGATTACCTGTTCCACGTGCTTCTCCAGTATGACAATGAGGCGCTGAAAGGATTTATCTGCGCTCTTCTGAGGCTGAAGGCGGGACAGGTGAAGTCCGTCGTAGTCATCAATCCCATTGAGCTGGGCGCATCCATCGAGGCCAAGGATTTCATCCTGGACATCAAGGTGCTGCTTGATGACAGGGCCATCATCAACCTGGAGCTGCAGGTCATCAACCAGCATAACTGGCCGGAGCGCTCTCTGAGCTATCTCTGCCGGGCCTTTGACAACCTGAATCCCGGCGAGGGGTATCAGATGGTGAAGCCCGTGATTCATATCGGGCTGCTGGACTTTACTCTGTTCCCCCAGCTTCCGGAGTTCTATGCCACCTATCAGCTGCTGAACATAAAAAATCACATGCTGTATAGTGACAAACTGCAGCTTTCTGTGGTAGACTTGACTCACATAGACTTAGCCACACAGGAGGACATGCAGCATGGCATAGACCGCTGGGCAGCGTTCTTCAAGGCGGCCACATGGGAGGAGATCAAGATGATTGCACAGAGAGATGAAAACATCGCCAAAGCGGCTAACACCATCTGTAAGCTCAGCCAGGAGGACAAAATCCGTCTCCAGTGTGAGGCCAGAGAGGATTACTACCGCAGCCAGCGGGACATGGAGATTTACATGAATAAGCAGGCGGGGATCATAGCCCAGAGGGAGAGGGTGATGGCCCAGCAGGAGGGAAAGATAGCCCAGCTGGCTGAGCTGCTTTCCGAGAAGGATTCCACTATAGAGGCCCTTAAGGCTGAACTGGAACGCCTGAAAGGGAAAACTCACCAGGAATAAGCGATAAATATATAAACGGCATTGAATTCTTGCCAGTCACATAGTACAGTACGCCATGCCGTTTATCCGGTTTTGGGGCAAGATTTAATCGCTGCATATATATACTCACGAGCGATGAAATTTAGTGCAAAGTCCCCTTTGGCTTTCGCTCGTGAGTCGGGCAGCCTGGCAGATTTTGTGATCGTCAGTATAGATTATGACATGGGCTGCCCCAAAATCTGGAAGCGTGGCAGGGGCAATGACAATAGGAGTGGTACGGAATGGCAGGAAAAAGAAAGGTGCTGATTGCTGAAGACGAGATTCTGATACGGGAGGGCCTGAAGAGCATCGTTGACTGGGCGCGCCTGGACATGGAGATCGTGGGGAGCGCAGTGAACGGCAAGCAGGCGCTGGAGCTCTACGAAAAGGAGCGCCCCGACATCCTGTTGACGGATATCAGGATGCCTGTGATGGACGGGCTGGAACTGATTGCCCATATCCGGGAACGGGATAAGGCTATCCGAATCGTGGTGCTGAGTTGTCTGGAGGAATTCCGATATCTGCAGGAGGCCATGCGCATGGAGGTATCGGATTACATCCTGAAGCTGAAGATGAAGCCTGCGGAAATCGAGAATGTCATGTGCAGGCTCAAGCAGGAGCTGGACAGCAGCGGGAACAGCAGACAGATGCCCGATCTGCGGCTGCAGAAAGAGGAACTGTTCAAGGAATACATCTTCTACCACCAGATGCCCGTGAGCGTGTTCCGAAGCCGCATAGAACCCATGGGGCTTGCCGTACAGGAGGAAGCGTTTCTGCTGTGCCGTCTGGTGCTGCTGGAATATAAAAAGGTTCGCCCCACCCATGTGGACGACGGAGGGATGCTGGCCCGCTTCCTTGTCCTGAACATGGGGGAGGAGATTGTCCGGCGACATGGGACGGGGGAGCTGATCTGGGAACGGGAGGACTGCTATCTGTTCCTGACCAATGCCCTGCGGGGAGAGGACGGTGGATATGCCGCACCGGAGCGCATGCTGCGGGAAATCGCCAGAACTCTTTCAGAGAGCCTGGACGTGCGAGCGGTATGGATTGTCAGCAGCGTGGCGGAGTCCTGGGAGCGCCTCCCCGACCTGTATCAGGAGTGTGTGGGCGCGCTGGAGGAGACCTGGCTGGGAAAGGACATCGTCTATGCCGCCCTGGCAGGGCGCCGCGCCCTGCTTTGGCAGAGGAAGACCCAGGAGGCCTACCGCCGCATCCGGACGCTCCTTCCCTGGAAGGAAGAGCAGCAGGAGCGTTTATGTGCGCTGCTTACGGAACAGGCGGCCCGGGGGACGCTGGACAGAGCAGGCACAGTGGCGCTTCTGACAGAAGCCCTGGCCCTGTGCGGCCCGGAGGACGCGGTGGCGGCAGAGAAGATTCGGGAGAGCAGCACGTTCCTGGAGGCCGTATCGGTCTACCTGGAGGCCTGCCGGCAGATACAGCGGCAGAGCCAGGAGCGGCTCAGCGTGGAAATCTATGAGGCGCTGGATTACATTGACGGGCATTTGGAGCAGAAGCTCTCCCTGCAGTCTGTTTCCGGGCGGGTGGGCTTGAGCCCCAACTATTTCAGCAGCCTGTTCAAGAAGGAGATGGATGTCAGCTTTGTGGATTATGTCACCCAGAAGAGAGTGGAGCGGGCCAGGGAAATGCTTATGAACACGGATCTGAAGACCTGGGAGGTGGCGGAGAGGACAGGATTCGTCAGCGACAGCTATTTCTCCAGGACATTCAAGCGGATTACGGGAAAGCAGCCCAGTTTCTACAGAAAGCGGGATAAGAAATGAAGATTCCTTTTTACAGAAGCGTCTTTTGGCGTATGATTGCGGCGGTTTCCTTCAGCTTTCTGGCAATCCTTTCCGGCAGCTTCGCTTTCCTATATGCCAGTGTCAGCGACTCCCTCAAGGAGAGGACGGATGCGGAGAAAATCCAGTCGTTTCGCCAACTGGGCTATAATATCGACACTTTCTGCCAGGATGTAGAGCGCTTGACGGGGCGTCTGATTTCAGAGACGGCGCTGACGGATATGGTCTATATCGGAAAGGAGAGCCCGGGGACGGAGTTTTCCATGCGGGCAGCCTATTTCCGGGAGCTGGGACAGATTCTGGAGCAATATCAGTATGTGGAATCGATCTGTTTCTACAACGCGGAAGGGCTGGTGCTGTCCATGGACGGGCGGCAGAATATCATACAGGGAAGAGAGCGGGACAGGGGCATTTTCTATGAGGAGAAGCTGGAACCGTTCTGCTCCGGGCAAAAATCAGACTTTTGGGGAGTGAAATGGTTCGGCGGCTATACGAACAATGATTTCTTTCCTGCTCTGAACAAGGATGACGAGACCGTCTATTATCTATCTGCCTGTCGCCCCATGTATTGGGGCTCCTACCAGGCCTGGGTGGTGGTCAACGTGAGCCTGGATTACTTTACGGATATCTATAACTCTGATGCCAGAGGAGGAGTGCCGGAAGAACTGACGTACATTGTGGATGCCCAGGGACAGGTGATCTCCCATCCCCTGCAGGAGGCCTTGGGGAGGAAAAGGGAGGGGGACTGGCGGCGGGAGGAGGCCGACACCATCTATTCCTTTGAGGAAAACGGATGTCAGGTTCTGTGCTATCCGCTGACAATTGCGGGATGGACCATGATTGATGAAATGCCGCTGGAGGCGATTCTGGAGGATACGAAAGGTATGCAGGTGACTTTCCTGGCCACCATTGCCGTAGCAATCTGCCTGGTGGTCTTCTTCTCGGTATTCTGGGTGAACCGTCTGGTTCGGCCGCTGCGGGCCACTACGGAGGCGCTGCGCCGCATGGAGGGCGGCGAGCTGGAGATCGCGCCTTTAGAGGGCGGGGAGAGCCGGGATGAGATTGGGCTGCTGGTAAGACAGTTCAACCGGATGACGGGCCGGATCGAGGGCCTGGTGGAAGAGAATGCCGCCATGGAGAAGAAAAAGCGGGAGATGGAGATTCAGGCGCTGAAGTCCCAGCTCAATCCCCATTTCCTTTATAATACCTTAAATACCGTCAAATGGATGGCTGTCATGAAGGGGGAGAAGGACATCGTGGACTGCCTGGATGCGCTCGGGGATATTTTGCGGCCCATGTACCAGGGCAGCAGCCCGTTCTGGAGCCTGGCGGAGGAGATTGACTATATCGAAGATTACGGGCGGGTGATGCGTCACCGATATGGAGGCCAGGCCCGCCTGATCCTGGAGCCGGAGGAGGACACGCTGGAGGCCAGCGTGCCTAAGTTCGTCCTGCAGCCTCTTGTGGAGAATGCGTTCCTCTACGGCAGAAGGGAGGAGGGCGCAGCGCTGGTGGAAATCCGTGTGGACAGCAAAAAGGAGGGGGATATCCTGCTGGTGGTGGTGGCGGACAATGGGAACGGAATCGGAACAGAGGCGCTGGAGGCGCTTCGGGGGAATATCCGCATGGGAAAAAAGACGGCTCACATCGGCCTGTCCAATGTCAATGACAGGATCCGCCTCCTCTGCGGGGAGAGGTACGGGCTGGAGATTGACAGTGCGCCGGACAGAGGGTTTGCGGTGATGGTGCATCTTCCCTACAGGGATTGGGAAAATGAGAAATCGTAAGATTATTATACTTTTTGTTGGATTATACAAATATATTTCGATTAAAAAGAAAATTAAAGAAGATTTGAACAAAAATCGGAGAATCGGGAATAGAACCCTTCTCTGATTTTTACTATAATTACACTTAAAGGACACAGACAGTGATTGCACGCGGGAAAAGGGGGATGAGGAAAATGCAGGGCAGAGGAGAGGAAAGCTTGCTGGTAAGGCGCCTGGGCAGGCGGAGGGTCAGAGGGCTGAAATATACGCTTCTGGCAGTTCCATTCATGGTCTATATATTCGCCATGAACTATGTGCCGTTGATAGGATGGCTGTATTCCGTGTTTGATTACAGGTTGGGACAGAAGTTCCTGGATTTCGGGAACATGGTCTTCGTGGGCCTGGACAATTTCAAAAAGCTGTACAACGAGCGCTCCGAGGTGCTGCGTGTGATGCGCAATACCTTGGTGATGAGTGGCCTGGGGCTTTTATCCACGCCCCTTCCGGTGGTGTTCGCCATCCTGTTCAATGAGATCAGGGGGAAGCATTTCAAGAAATTCGTCCAGACCACCACCACGCTGCCGAACTTCATAAGCTGGATTACGGTGTACGGTATCGCCTTTGCCTTTTTCTCTGTGAACGGCTTCGTGAGCATGGTCCTGCGGCAGTTCGGCATCGAGCCGTCGCCCACGGGCATCCTGGGGGATGTGGACAAGGTATGGTTCCTGCAGTGGTTTCTGGGCATCTGGAAGTCCTTCGGCTGGTCGTCCATCATCTATATCGCGGCTATCGTAGGGATAGACGCGGAACTTTTCGACGCGGCCAGGGTGGACGGCGCGGACAAGCTGCAGACAATCTGGCATATCACCGTGCCGGGCATCCTGCCCACCTATGTGGTCATGTTCCTGCTGGCGGTGAGCAATATCCTCACCAACGGCTTCGACCAGTATTTCATGTTCTACAATCCGCTGGTGGCAGACCGGATCGAGGTGTTGGACTATTATGTCTATAAGGTAGGATTCATCATCAACGACTACCCCTATTCCATCACGCTGGGGATGCTGAAATCGCTTCTGAGCATAGTCCTATTGTTCACGGCAAACGGGCTGTCGAAGAAAATCAGAGGAGACGCCATTGTATAGGCAGGGAGGAGACGCCATGAGGCACAAGAAAAGCACGATTAAGGTTTCGGGACAGGAGAGGGCGCTGCGGGTGGTAAACTTTGTCTGTATGGTGCTGGCGGTATTCCTGTGCATGTATCCTTTCTGGTATCTGATCATCTATTCCCTTTCGGATCCGGCACAGGCATCCCGGGGTGTGTGGCTGCTGCCAAAGGGCTTCACTATCTATGCCTACCAATGGATCATGGAGAACACGAATTTCGGCCACGCGTTCCTGATTTCGACTTCAAGGACGCTGATCAACACGGTGCTCTGCCTGTTGGGGTCTTCGCTGTTCGCCTATCTGGTGACCCAGAGGGATATGATCGGCAGGAAGTTCATTTACAGATTTGTGATCATCACTATGTATCTGGGGGCCGGGCTTGTTCCATACTATATCACGATGAAGAGCTATCATCTGAACAATACTTTTCTGCTCTACATCGTACCGGGCATCCTCAATGCCTATTACGTGATTTTGATCAAGACCTTCATCGAGCAGATTCCGGCCTCTCTGGAGGAATCCGCCAGGATGGACGGCGCGGGATTCTTCAAGGTCTATGCCAGAATCATCCTGCCCCTGTCCAAGCCGATCATCGCCACGGTGGCGGTATATGCCTCCGTAGGGGCATGGAATTCCTGGCAGGACAATTACCTGCTGGCCCAGAGCCCGAAGCTGCAGACCGTACAATTGCTTTTGTACAACTGCATCAACCAGGCCCAGGTTCTGGCCGACAGCATGAAGCACGGCGTGGTACAGGCGCCGGGGGCAGTGTCCCTGTCGGCAGAGACCATTAAAATGGCGACCACAATCGTGGCCGTGCTGCCGGTGATGATGGTCTATCCGTTCCTGCAGAAGTATTTCGTGAAAGGCGTCATGATGGGGGCTGTAAAAGGGTGAAGACCTTTTTTATAGTGGCAACAGTGGAATAGGAATAAAAGAAGGAGGATGTGGAATGAAGAGACAGAGCTTGTGGAAAAAAGCAGTGTCCGTAGCTTTGACGGCAGCGTTGCTTTCAGGCGTGAGCGCCTGTGGGAATGACGGCGGCAGCGGAGGGGGAGGCAATGAAGGCGCTGGAGGCAGTGTGGGAGAAACCTCGGAAGCTTCGGATGCCGGAGGAGAAAGCGGGAAGAGCGAGCAAGGCGGACAGGAGGGAAATGGAGACAAAGATATAATCACCCTGACGGTGCTGGGTTCCATGGGAGGCACGGACGGCGTCTCCACGGATGACCCTATCGGTCAATACATCATGGACGAGCTGGGAATCGTGCTGGAATATACCCAGGTGTCCAATGACCGCCTGAAAGTCATGGCGGCGGGCGGCGACCTGCCGGACATCGTCATGCTGCATGAAGCGCCGGAGATGGTGCAGAACCTGATTGACGCGGGAGCCCTCTGGGCCATGGACGAATGGCTGGAGAACAATGGGGACAATCTGAAGGCGAAGCTGCCGGAGGCCCTGAAATACTCCAAGGAGGTGGTAGGTCAGGGGACCACCTATTTCCTGCCCACGGAAGTGCAGATTGCCAATCCGGAAAGCCCCAACAAGAACGGCTTCGTCGGATTCTTCACCAGATGGGATTACTATAAGGAGCTGGGCTATCCGGAAATCAATACCGAGGATGAATACCTTGACGTGCTGAAGCAGATGGTAGAGGCCCATCCCACCACGGCTGACGGCAAGAAGGTGTACGCCCTGTCGGGATGGATTGACTGGGGCCTGTGGCCTTACAAAATCAGCTATCCTTTCTGCTTTGGATACACCAATCTGGACAACAACCAGCTTTATGACCAGGTGAACGATAAGCTGGAGGATCAGTTCCTGGATGAGGACGGCGTGTTCTGGAGGGCCCTTGCTTTCTTCAATAAGGCCTACCGCATGGGGCTCATGGATCCGGAGGCCTTCACCATGAAAGCGGAGCAGTATGATGCAAAGCTAAAGAACGGAGAAGTGCTGGTGGCTGCATACAACTGGTGCCAACCCGACACGGAAGTCTGTGGCGAGGAGGCCGGCATGTACATGCTGCCCGGTCCCTTCCCTTACATCGCACAGATTTATCCCATCGAGAGCAGCCTGGGATACATGACCACCAACGCTCTGGTCATCAGCGCGAACTGCGAGCACCCTGAGAAGGCCATGGAGCTGTTCGATTATCTGAACTCCGATGAGGGAGCCAGACTGGTGCGCTCCGGTATCCCCGGCGAGGACTGGGACGTGGTGGACGGTGTCCCGCAGCTGATAGGCACCCGCCTGGAGAATTTCCTGAGCGGCGACACGGTGGAGCCCGGATATGCGAAGAGCAGAGGGCTGGGAACGTATGTTTGGCTGACCTCTCAGACCGCCACCAATCCGGCAGCAGACGGCTATCCACTGGATTTGACCACTTCCAAGGAATACAATCTGCAGAACGTGAAGCCTGCAGAGAAGGATTTCAGCGCTTATTACACCGACGGAAAAGCACAGTACCCAGGCGAGGCTTATGTGCAGATGGTAGAGGACGGCAGATTCAAGACGTTGTCCGAGAATGTGAAGACCGGCAGGCTGATGGAATCGGTGTCGGATGAATCCGCGAAGATCTTCAACAAGGCGGACGAGTATTTCCAGGCCAATATCGCGAAAATCATTACCTGTGCGGATGAAGCGGCCTTTGCGGCACAGAAGGAAAAGATGATAAACGACGTAAAGGCCATGGGCTATGAGGCGGCCCTGGCGGAACAGCAGGAGAAGTTCGAGAAAGCCAAGGAGACGGTGAAATCTTTTGAATAACAGGATTTCGTGGTAGACGGAAGAGGGCAGCGGTTCGGACAGATGCCCGGGCTGCTGCCATTGAAAGGTGGTTAAGAGTGATGGGGCATGACAGACTTCGACCTTTAGGCAGACCATACGGAGTGGAGACAAAGCTGGGCGGACGCATCGGCGCAATGCAGGCGCGGAGCCAGAATAGGCTCTGGGGCTCCGAATTTGACGAGAAGTTTTTGATAGCGGATTTGGATTTCAATCAGGAGAGATGGTTCACCAATTACAGCGGCGACATTTCCGGGCGCTTTCTGGAGTGCATGGCGCTCTCCGGGAAGGAGACGGCAGGCAGCCACAAAGCCCTCGCCTATATGCTCGAGAATATACCCGAAAATCAGCGGGAGGATGGGCATTTCGGAATCGAGATGGATTTTGGCGGGCCTATTGATTCCTTGGAAGAAGTGCCCAGGATGATGCCCATCCTGTGGGGCAACGCAAGGATGCTTCCGGCGCTGGTGGAGGCATGGCTGACCTTTGGGAAAGAGGCGCTTCTGGAGAGCGCAAAGAAGCTGGGGGATTTCTACCTGGCTGTAGCAAAGGATATGGCAGACCCGAACCGCATAGAGGAATACAGGGCCAGCGGCACCTATGCGCCGGGATACGCCACCTGCTATTTCCCTGCCATGGAAGGGCTGATGCGGCTGTACTGGGCTACCGGTCAGGAGAAGTATTTCCGGGAGGCGCAGCGGATGGCCCTGTTCCGCAGGGAGTATGGATTCGACAGCCTTCCTATCGAGCATTCCCATGGATTCCTGTGCAGCGTGTACGGGCTGCTGCTTTTGGCCTGGGAGGACAGGGAGGGGGAATGGCTTTCCATGGCACAGAGGGACTGGGAGAATCTGGTAGATGGCGGTTATGTGCTCCCCTCCGGCGGGCTGCTGGAGAAAGCGGTGCACGGTTATGCCCTGGATGAGGGCTGCTCTCAGGCGGACTGGCTGCGGGTGAATCTGCTGTTCTACTGCCTGACGGAACAGAGCAGATACCTGGACATGGCGGAGCGTGTCCTGTATAATCAGATGCGGATCAACCAGTGTGAGGCCGGGGGGTTCGGCCACAGGCGGGTATTGTATGACGCCCATGGCGTGGCGGGCTACGGCAAGTACCACGCGGAGGCTGTCTGGTGCTGTGCTTTCCACGGTGCAGCGGCGCTGCTGAATCTGAAAAGCTGCGTGCTGCTGGAGGAGGGCGGCCGGGGGACGCTTCAGATTCCGCTGCTGCTGGACTTTATTGCGGGGAACGACAGGGCAGAAGTGGCGTTTCAGGAGTGCGGTTCCGCAGGCGGCACTGCGGCGGGCAGACGGAAGTGGAAGCTGTCTGTCTCCCTGAAAGGGGAAGAGGCCATGACGATTCGCCTGAGGGTGCCGGACTGGGCCAGAGATTTTCAGGTGTGCGGCACAGGGGGAGAGGCGGTCGATGCCAAGGACGGATGGGTCACTTTACAGGTACAGGACAAAACGGCAGAATATACCTGTAGTGCGAACTGTCCGGTCTACGTAGAGAATCGGTATTTCGGCCGGAGCATTTCGGCTGAGGACGGGTATTCGTTCCTGCTGCGCCAGGGTCCTGACCTTCTCACGGCACGGCAGAAAGGTGCTGCGGCAGTGATCGAAGGCCCGGATGACGGGATGGAGGCGGTGTATGTCTTTCGCCCGGAGGCTGTGAAGGCGGAGCCGGTGGATTTCTGAATGTCCGCGCGCTCCTGGCCTTTTAGGCTCAGGTAAATATAGACATACCATATATTGTGTCCAGAAGCCGCATTTTGCACTCAGGCACAATATATGGTATGTTTTCATTTATACGGTTTTTCGTCCCTGATTGCCCTTACGCAAAAGCATCGAACCTCCTGTATACAGCAGGAGGCTCCTGCGGTATCTCCTGCGGCTGGCCATAGTCCGGTTCCGTCATTTCCAGGGCCTCCGCCACCTCCGCCGCCTGGGCGGGTTCCCGATCCAGAGAGGCCTCCGTCTCGGCCATATCCTCCAGGGCTTCCGCCGCCTTGTCGGCAACCTGATCCAGGATATCGTCCAGCAGCCCCTTCCCCTCATCGATGCCCAGGGCTTCCTCCACGGCCTCTTCCTTGCGCTCCTCCGCAGTCTTGGGCTCGCTCTTCTCTATGGCCTTGGCAATCTCCTCGCCCCGCTCCTTCGCCTCGTCCATCAGATGGAACATCTGGGAATTGTTGTATTCCGCTTTGGCTGCCGCAATCTGGTCCTCATAGGAGTGCAGCAGCTCCAGCACCCGCGCCACTTCCTCCGGGCTGGAGCACTGGATGTCCTTCAGGCCCTGTTTCTTGTTTTCGAAGAAGGCGACCTGGCTGTCGCGCCTGGCCTGCCGCTCCAGCTTCTGGGCCGTGCTCTTCATCAGGCCGCCGCCGGATAATAGGTTCCGCCCCACTGGCAGGGGACTTGGATTCTGCAATCTGATATTCATAGTGACCTCCGTTTCGCTGACTGCTGCTATTTGCGATTCCGCGGTGGGAACGTGTCTATCTACCAGGAATATCGACACCCTGCGGGAATTCTTTACGGAAATGTCATGAACCGTATCGGGAAAAGGCTCTTTCCGTGGAAGCGATTCCTTGGGATGCAGGGGCGATATGAATTGTATTCCTGCCGGAAATGGCTTATAATAAGAGGAGCCGATTCATGCAGAAGAAACAGAAGGGGCGCAGAAGGCCCGAGGAGGATCCCATGCAGAAGACAACCGTCATCATCCCGAACTACAATGGCATCAAATTCATCAGGGGATGCCTGGAATCCCTCCTGGCCCAGGACGTCCCGCCCTCGGACTATCACATCATTGTAGTAGACAACGGCTCCACGGACGGAAGCAGGCAGTTGATAGAAGAGGCCTTCCCCGGGGTTACGCTGATCGCCCTGCCCGGGAACACCGGCTTCTGCCATGCCGTGAATGTGGGGATCCGGGCGGCCAAGACCCCTTACGTGATCCTGCTCAACAATGACACGAAGGTCCATCCCCGTTTCGTGGGGGCGCTGTGCGACGCGCTGGAGGCAAGGCGGGAGGCTTTCTCCGTCAGCGCCCGGATGCGCATGTGGGACAGGCCGGAGCTGATGGACGACGCCGGGGACAGATACTGCGCCCTGGGCTGGGCCTATGCCCGCGGGAAAGGGCAGCACGCCTCCCGCTACGATGCCCCGGCGGAAATCTTCTCCGCCTGCGGCGGGGCCGCCATCTATCGGAAGCGCGTTCTGGAAGAAATCGGCCTTTTTGACGAGGCGCACTTCGCCTACCTGGAGGATCTGGACATGGGCTGGCGGGCCCGCATACAGGGCTACCGCAGCTACTACGAGCCGGGCGCGGAGGTCGTCCACTACGGCAGCGCCTCCACCGGCTCCCGCTACAACGCCAGGAAAACGGAGTTAGCGGCAGCTAACAGCATATATGTCATCGCCAAGAACATGCCCCCTGCGCAGTGGATCTGGAACCTGCCTTTTCTGCTGCCCGGTTTTTTGGTAAAATTTTTATTTTTCTGTAAGAAGAGAATGGGGATACTGTACTTAAAAGGGATTCGGGAGGGATTCGGGAAAGCGCTTTCTGAGGAGGGCAGGAGGGCGAAGGTTCCTTTCCGCTGGAAGAACCTGGGGAACTACCTTTCGATTCAGGGGCAGCTTTACGCCAATACCCTGCGACTTCTTAAGAAAACTTAAGAAACAGCTTCATAAAATCATAAGTTGTGCTTTTCAGAATAATATTGTATGCTAACCTTGGGTGGCGCTTATGATAAAGGACAATCAGAAAGTATTCAACCGTTTGATGGTGGTAATAGATGTGGGCATCACTGCCGCGTCTTTCGTGTTGGCCTATGGTTTTAAATTCTATATCTTGAACGACGGGCCGGGAATCGGCGTGCTGCCTGTGGGGGAGTACATCAATCTCCTGCCTTTTGTGCTACCTTTTTACGCGGTGATCTACTATGCCTGCGGCGTGTACGCGCCCAAGCGGACGGTGCGGCGGCGCTTTGAGATTTTCGGCATCATCAAGGCCAATACCATTGGGATCGTGGCGCTGATCATCGCCCTGTACATGATCATCCGCGAGATCAATTTCTCACGCTCGGTGATCGCCTTGTTCTATATATTTAACGTAGGCATCACCTCAAGCTTCCGGCTGGCCCTGCGCCGGGGGCTTCGGACGATCCGCAGGAAGGGCTACAATCTGAAGCATATCCTGCTGGTGGGGTATTCCAGGGCGGCGGAGGAGTACATCGACCGGCTGACGGACAATCCCCAGTGGGGCTATGTGGCCTGCGGGATCCTGGACGACCACATCCCGGCGGGGACGGTCTACAAGGGGGTGAAGGTGCTGGGCAGGCTTGGGAACCTGGAGGTCATCCTGCCGGAGAACAAGCTGGACGAAATCGCCATCTCCCTGTCCTTACAGGACTATGACCATCTGGAGGGCATCGTGGCCACCTGTGAGAAATCCGGGGTGCACACGAAATTCATCCCGGACTACAACAGCCTGATACCCAGCAGGCCTTACACGGAGGATCTGATGGGGCTGCCGGTGATCAATATCCGCTATGTGCCCCTGACCAACACGGGGAACATCATCATAAAGCGGATCGTGGACGTGTGCGGCGCGGTGTTCGGCATGGCGCTCACCTCCCCCCTCATGCTGCTGGCGGCGCTGTTCATCAAGCTGACCAGCCCGGGGCCTGTGATCTTCAGGCAGGAGAGGGTGGGGCTCCACAACAAGCCCTTCTATATGTATAAGTTCCGCACCATGGAGCGGCAGGTCCCCGGGGAGGAGAAAAAGGCCTGGACTGTGCGCAATGACCCTAGGGTCACGCCTGTGGGGAAATTCCTGCGGCGCACCAGCCTGGACGAGCTGCCCCAGCTGTTCAATATCCTGCGGGGGGACATGAGCCTGGTGGGGCCCAGGCCGGAGCGGCCCTTGTTCGTGGATAAGTTCAAGGAGGAGATCCCCAGGTATATGGTGAAGCACCAGGTGAGGCCCGGGCTCACCGGCTGGGCCCAGGTGAACGGGCTGCGGGGCGACACCTCCATCCGGAAACGGATTGAGTACGATATCTATTACATCGAGAACTGGACCGTATGGTTCGACCTGAAAATAATCCTGATGACTTTTTTCACGGGATTCATCAATAAAAACGCTTATTGACAAGGAGACGGTATTATGGCTACGAGAGGAAAGATGAACGCGAGGCAGCGGGCCGCAAGGCAGAGGAGGAAGATGGTTCTCTTCGCATTCGAGATCATCATCATCCTGGTGATGGTGGCGGTGCTGTACCTGGTGATGAACAAGACCAGCGAGGGGCCCAAGGTGACGGTCTTTGACACGGAGAAGCTGGCCATACCCTCACAGGTGCAGGAGATGAAGGAGGAGGGCGGCACCATGCATGGGTACATGAACATCGCTCTGTTCGGCGTGGACGCCCAGACAGACGGCCAGTTGTTCAAGGGGAGCCGCAGCGACAGTACGATCATCGCCAGCATCAACATGGACACCGGGGACATCAAGCTGGTCAGCATATACCGCGACACCTATCTCAATATCGGCACGGACGAGTACCAGAAGTGCAACGGGGCCTACTCCTACGGAGGAGCGGAGCAGGCGGTGAAGATGCTGAACATGAACCTGGACATGGACATCACCAATTTCGTCGCCGTGGGCTATAAGGGCTTGAGCGAGGTCATCGATGGGCTGGGCGGCGTGTATGTGGACGTGGACAGCGAGGAGCTGAAGCATATCAACAATTACCAGGTGGACGTGTCCAATGTGCTCAAATGCCAGTATACCCCGGTGACGGAGCCCGGCTACCAGCTCTTGAACGGCGTGCAGGCCACATCCTACTGCCGCATCCGCCAGACCAAGGGGGATGACTTCCAGCGGGCGGCCCGCCAGCGGGAGGTGATACAGGCCATCGAGGACCGGGCCAAGGAGGCGGATCTGGCCACGTTGACCAAGGTGTTCAACGACTGCATCGACGATATCTATACCAGCCTCGATTCCAAGGATATCCTGGACCTGCTGGGGAACATCGCCAACTACCGCATCGTGGAAGAGGAGGGCTTCCCCCAGCCGGATTTCCGGGGGAACGCCAATATGGGGGCCAAGGGGGCCTGCGTCATCCCCACTGACCTGGTAACCAATGTGGAATGGCTGCACCAGTTCCTCTTCGAGGACGCCGCATACACGGTTTCGGACAGCGTGAGGGAGTACAGCCAGAGGATCCTTTCCGACACCTCCCCTTACATGGAGTGAGGATAAACGGACGCATATCTGAAAAGGAGAGTTGGCGCTCTCCTTTTTTAGATGTGCAGGCCCGTGCGCAAAACGATGTAACATTTAAGATATAATGATAAAACAGCGAATGGCCCCGCGGCGGGCAGGGAAAGTCCTTCCTATGCCCAATCGGCGGCATTAGGAGAGCAGGAGGTAGTTCACTTGAAGATCGATGTCATCATTCCCATATATAAGCCCGATGAGGGGCTGTTCACGCTGCTGGACAGGCTGCTGGAGCAGTCCGTGCCCATCCACAGAATCATCCTGATGAATACGGGGCGGGAATATTTCGATGCGCTGATAAAGGAAAATGAGTTCGCGCACAGATATCCGAAGGCGGAGGTACACCACCTGGATAAACGGGATTTCGACCATGGGGGAACGAGGAGAGAGGCTGTGGGCTATTCGGACGCCCAGGCATTCGTGATGATGACCCAGGACGCAATGCCGGCGGACAGGCATCTGCTGGAACGGCTGGTGGAGGCCCTGGACGGGAAAGTGGCGGCGGCGTACGCCAGACAGCTTCCGGACGCCGCTTCCTCTGTCTTCGAGAAGGCTTCCAGGCATTTCAATTATCCGGAGGCCTCCCGGGTGAAGACCCTGGAGGATTTGGAGGGCATGGGCGTCAAGGCCTTTTTCTGCTCCAATGTCTGCGCGGCCTACAGGAGGGATATCTACGATGAACTGGGAGGATTTGTGCGGCGGGCCATTTTCAATGAGGATATGATATATGCCGCCGGGGCCCTGCAGGCGGGGTACGGAATCGCCTATGAGGCCCGGGCCCGTGTGATCCACTCCCACAATTACTCGAACCTGCAGCAGCTCCGCCGCAATTTCGACCTGGGCGTGTCCCAGGCCCGGCATCCGGAGGTGTTCGGCCTGGCGGCCTCGGAGTCCGAAGGGATGCGCTTCGTGAAGGGGACCTGGAGCTATCTTGTGGAGAAGGGGCAGCCGCACCGCTTCCCGGGCTTCTGTGTGCAGTGCGCCTTCAAATACGCGGGGTATCTCCTGGGGAAGCATTATGAAAGCCTGCCCCGCTTTCTGGTGCTGCACCTGACTACGAACAGGGAATACTGGCAAAAATGACGGCAGAGAACTTTTCACAATCGTTTCATATAGAGAACACAATTCCAACACAATTGGAAGATATACTGAAGTACATAAAGATGAAACAACAAAGCAAATATTCATAGAGGAGGTAATCATTATGTACGAAAACGATATTTATTCCAATTCCGACAATGGCAGCTACACCACCTACCAGACAGAGGGAAGCGGCAGTCAGCGGACGGACTTCGGCATGGCTCCCGAACCCGCCAAGGGCGGCAAAAAGAAGAAGGGGGCTTTCCGCAAGATTTTGCTGAGCATGAGCCTGGGCCTTGTGTTCGGCCTGTTCGCCGGGGCAGGGTTCTATGTGGTGCACATGGGGGTGGACAGGATAGCCGGAGAGAAGGCAGAAGAGGTTTCCACGGAGAGCGACAACCAGCCCGGCCTGCCGGACAACATGGCGGAATCCATGCTGAAGAATGTCAGCAACATCACTTATGTGAACTCGGATGTCTCCGATGTAGTGGAGAAAGTGATGCCGGCCATGGTGTCCATCGTGAACAATTACACCCAGACCGGAACCACCTTCTGGGGGCAGCAGTACAGCCAGCAGGGCGCGTCCAGCGGTTCCGGCATCATCGTGGCCGAGAATGAGAACGAGCTTCTCATCGTGTCCAACAACCATGTGATCCAGGGCATGGACACGCTGGATGTCACCTTCATCGACGGCTCCGTGGCCCAGGCCTACATCAAGGGGACGGATGCGGACATGGATCTGGCGGTGATTGCGGTGCCCCTGGAGAATGTGACCCCAGAGACAAAGGCGGCCATCACCATTGCCACCATGGGGGACAGCGACAATCTGAAGCTTGGCACGCCGGTAATCGCAATCGGCAATGCGTTAGGATATGGACAGTCTGTCACTAACGGAATCATCAGCGCCCTGGACCGCGAGATGACCATGGACGACGGGTCTACGGGCATCTTCATCCAGACCAATGCGGCCATCAACCCCGGCAACTCCGGCGGCGCGCTGCTGAACATCAACGGAGAGGTGATCGGCATCAACTCCAACAAGATAGCGGCGTCCCAGGTAGAGGGCATGGGCTATGCCATCCCAATCAGCTCCGCCAGCCCCATCATCGCGGACCTTCTGGAGCGTGAGACCAGGACGGACAAGGTGGCGGACGGCGAGGTAGGCTATATGGGCATCACCATGCAGGACGTGACGGATCAGATCACCCAGATGCTGGGCATCCCGGGAGGCGTGTATGTATACGAGGTGGCGGAAGGCTCCGCGGCGGAGCAGGCGGGGATCAGGCGCGGCGATGTCATCGTGAAGTTCGACGGCCAGAAGGTCTCTACCCGCATGGAGCTGAAGAAGCAGGTGGAATACTATAAGGCGGGCGAGACTGTCAATGTGACGGTGAAGCGCTTCGAAGAGGGCCAGTACGAGGACCTGGAGCTGGAGGTGACGCTGGGGAGCCAGCCTGCGGCGGAATAGGAATGGCATTATGACAAAAGACCCGGGCAGGGAGACCTGCCCGGGTTTTTCTGCCACCGCATCTGATGGATGTCCTGGCTGCCGCTCCCGTGTCAGCGCGTCTGGCCCAAAAGTGTCAGTGTGTCTGTCCCCAAATATGGGCTGGCAGATTGGGGCCGCTTGGCGCAGGGCTTCCGCACAGGCACATTTATGATTCCTTTAGAAAAAGTTCACTTGTACACAGCCGCATTTTCCAGTATACTGGAGACATGGTTCCAAATACGCAAAAAATAAGGAGACAATGCCATGTCTGACATATATGACGAAAAAGAGGAAGAGCAGAAGTCCGGGGAGGAGAACGGGGGAAAAGAGGCGGACCTGACCGAAGGCCACCCGGACGCCTCTGCCACCAAGAACGCGGGAAAGAGCGATAACAAGGACTACGAAGACGTCTGCTTCATCTGCCGCCGCCCGGAGAGCAAGGCGGGAAAGATGTTCAAGCTGCCCAACAATATCTGCGTCTGCAGCGACTGCATGCACAAGACCATGGAGACCGTGAGCCAGTTCGACTACCAGGGGATGCTGAACAATCCCCAGCTCCAGAACGAGCTGGATCAGATGACGAAGCAGGGGGGATTCCCCAACATCAGCTTCGTGAACCTGGCGGACCTGCGTGGGGACGGGGGCATCCCCAACAAACAGAAAATCAAGAAAAAGAAGAAGGAAGCCGATGCGGCGCCTGCGCTGGACATCCGCAATATCCCAGCGCCCCATAAGATCAAGGCCAGCCTGGACGAGTACGTGGTGGGACAGGACCATGCCAAGAAGGTCATCTCCGTGGCGGTCTATAACCACTACAAGCGTGTCGCCACCGGCACCATGGACAATATCGAGATCGAGAAGTCCAACATGCTCATGATCGGCCCCACGGGCTGCGGCAAGACCTACCTGGTGAAGACCCTGGCCAGGCTCCTGGACGTGCCCCTGGCCATCGCGGACGCCACCTCCCTGACGGAGGCGGGCTATATCGGCGATGACATCGAGTCCGTGGTGTCCAAGCTCCTGGCGGCCGCGGACAATGACGTGGAGAAGGCGGAGCGGGGCATCATCTTCATCGACGAGATCGACAAGATAGCCAAGAAGAAGAACACCAACACCCGGGACGTCAGCGGCGAGAGCGTCCAGCAGGGGATGCTGAAGCTCCTGGAGGGCGCCGAGATAGAGGTGCCTGTGGGGGCCAACAGCAAGAACGCCATGGTGCCCCTGGCCACGGTGAACACCAGGAACATCCTGTTCATCTGCGGAGGCGCGTTCCCGGACCTGGAGGAGATCATCAAGCAGCGGCTGAACAAGACCGCGGGCATCGGCTTCAACGCCGAGCTGAAGGACAAGTACGACAAGGACAAGGACATCCTCTCCAAGGTGACGGTGGAGGACATCCGGAAGTTCGGCATGATTCCGGAGTTCATCGGCCGTCTGCCGATCATATTCACCCTGCGGGGCCTCACCAGGGACATGCTGGTGAAGGTCTTGAAGGAGCCCAAGAATGCCATCTTGAAGCAGTATCAGAAGCTCCTGGAGCTGGACGAGGTGAAGCTGGAGTTCACGGAAGAGGCCCTGGAGGCCATCGCGGACAAGGCCATGGAGCGGGACACCGGGGCCAGGGCCCTGCGCTCCATCATCGAGGACTTCATGCTGGACATCATGTACGAGATACCCAAGGACGACAACATCGGCCGGGTCACCATCACGAAAGAGTACATCCAGGGCACAGGCGGGCCTGTCATCGACATCCGGGGGAACCTGCTGCTGGAGACGGCGCAGCGGCCGAAGGAGATACCGGCGCAGTGAGGAGCGGGGGCTTGAACTGAACGTAAAGTTTGCCAATAGCCTTGAACTGCTTGCGCCGGATGGGAAATATAATTATATCGCTTATTTGCTGGCAGATGAAAACGGAGTATCCATTAAGATTGCGAAGTATGCAGGGAGTTCGCTGATTAAGGCCACAAATAATGTCCTCGAAAAAATGAAGATAGAGAATACCACAAAAGCGAAGGTGACCAATACGAAACGAGTGGAAAAGAATCTGGTTGAACCGGTTCCCATGAGGGAGGCACTAATTAATGCTGTGGTCCATGCTTTATGGAAAGCTTTCCATAAAGCATGATTAAAGGCATTTGCGGCGAATGAAATCATGGGAGTCAAAACCTAATATGGCAATAGCGTTAGAGCATATAGAGGATTAGGATCTATATGCTCTATTTTTTCATAAAGAAAAGATTTTTCATAAAGAAAAGACAATCTTGATGGCATGGCTCTACATAACCGGATGATTTTCAGCGATGATTTTTTCAATCAGGACTTGACATCCCCTGAAAATATGGTAATATAAACATATGAACAATGGTTCATATGAAAAAACATCCATTCTTATAAAACCCAAAATGAGGAGGAGACAGGACTTATGAAGAAAACCTACAAAATCGAGGTAGACTGCGCGAACTGCGCCCTGAAGATGGAGGAAGCGGCGAAGAAGGTGGAGGGCGTCCAGGGGGCCACCGTCAGCTTCATGACCCAGAAGATGAAAGTGGAGTTCACGGAGGGCGCGGACGAGAAGGGAGTCATGCAGTCCGTGCGCAAGGCCTGCAAGAAGGTGGAGGACGATTGCGAGATTTTTCTGGACTAAAGGGCCGTCCCGCAAAAGAATCGCTTCGGCGGTTCTTTTGCGTCACATAGGAAAATATGTGCCATATAGGAAAACGCTTGGAGAGGGGGGCTGGCCATGTCTACGGCAAAGCGGGATGCTCTATTCCGCGCCGGAGAATGCGTTCGGGCCCATATCGTGTAGACTTGGGCGGCTCCAAACCGTGCAGAAGGCTGGGGAAAGCCTGAGCCCGGTGTGCATGTGGCGGCAGAGAAAGGCGGCTCTCCTTTCAATCGGATTGATTATGGAAAGGTAGGATAACGACATGACAAAGAAACAGAAAAAGGTGCTGTACCGCATCATCACAGCGGCAGTCCTCATGGTGGCGCTGCACTTCGTGCCCGTGGAGGGGTATCCGCGGTTCGCGCTGTACCTGGTGCCCTACTTCATCATAGGCTATGACATCTTGCGCAAGGCGGTGCTGGGCATCTGCCACGGGGAGGTGTTCGATGAGAACTTCCTGATGGCCGTGGCCACGGTGGGGGCCATGCTGCTGGGCATCTACAATGAGAGCAGGGGGCTGGAGGGCGAGTTCGCCGAAGGCGTGGCGGTCATGCTCTTCTACCAGATCGGCGAGCTGTTCCAGGCCGTGGCCGTGGGGCGCAGCCGGAAGAACATCAGCGCCCTCATGGACATCCGTCCCGATTATGCCAACATCGAGGATCAGGAGGGCAACCTGGAGCAGGTGGATCCTGACGATGTGGAGGTGGGCACGGTGATTCTGGTGCAGCCCGGGGAAAAAGTACCCATCGACGGCATCGTGACGGAAGGAAGCTCCACCCTGAACACCAGCGCCCTCACCGGAGAGAGCGTCCCCAGGGAGGTGAAGGAGGGGGAGGAGATCGTCAGCGGCTGCGTGAACCTCACGGGCCTGCTGCGGATCCGGACCACGAAGGAATTCGGGGAGTCCACAGTGTCCAAGATCCTGGACCTGGTGGAGAATTCCAGCATGAAGAAGGCCCGGACGGAGAACTTCATCACCAAGTTCGCCAGATACTATACCCCTGCCGTCTGCTACAGCGCCCTGGCCCTGGCGGTGGTTCCCTCGGTGGTCAACCTGCTCCTGGGCAACCCGGCGGACTGGAGCACATGGGTCATCCGGGCATTGACCTTCCTGGTCATCAGTTGTCCCTGCGCTTTGGTGATATCCATTCCCCTGAGCTTCTTCGGGGGCATCGGCGGGGCGTCCTCCTGCGGCATACTGGTGAAAGGCTCCAACTACCTGGAGGCCCTGGCCAGGACGAAGTATGTGGTCTTCGACAAGACGGGGACGCTGACCAAGGGCGTGTTCCAGGTGACGGAAATCTGCCCGGCGGCGGAATTCGCGCAAAAGCTTGGGCAGGCCCGCGAGGGGGCGCCGATGGGGCTCCGGGAAGACAGCCCGGAAGCTGAGAGCGCAGGGCAGGCTCGGGAAGCCGGGAGATGGACGCAGGCAGAAGGGACAGGGCCGGAAGCTGATGGTGGACATCATTCGAAGGAAACCGGTTCCGCGGCAGCCGGCGGTCGGCAGGCGGCCCAGGAGCGTCTCCTGGAGCTGGCGGCCTACGCCGAGAGCTACTCCAACCATCCCATCAGCAAGAGCCTGAAGGAAGCCTACGGCAGAGAGCTCCGTCCCTCTCTCGTATCCGATGTGGAGGAGATCAGCGGCCACGGCGTGAAAGCCCTGGTGGACGGCGTGAGCGTGGCGGCGGGAAACGCCAGGCTCATGGAGAGCCTGAAGCTGCCCTATGAAGAGACGCAGCAGATTGGCACCATCGTCCATGTGGCGGTGGACGGAGCCTACGCGGGCTATATCCTGATAGCCGACGTGGTGAAGGAGCAGGCGAAAGATGCCATCGCCGCCCTGAAGGCAGCAGGCGTGAAGAAGACCGTCATGCTCACAGGGGACGCCAGGCTCACGGCGGAGCATGTGGCGGGGCAGCTGGGCCTGGACGAGGTGAAGAGCGAGCTGCTGCCCGGGGACAAGGTGGAGGCGGTGGAATCCCTGCTGACCCGGAAAGGGCCCAAGGAGAACCTGGCCTTCGTGGGGGACGGCATCAACGACGCGCCGGTGCTGTCCCGGGCGGACATCGGCGTGGCCATGGGGGCCCTTGGGTCGGACGCGGCCATCGAGGCGGCGGACATCGTGCTCATGGACGACAATCCCATGAAGCTGGCCCTGGCCATACGGATCTCCCGGAAATGCCTGGCCATCGTCTATCAGAACATCGTATTCGCCCTGGCTGTGAAGGCGGCCTGCCTGCTCCTGGGGGCCGTGGGCCTGGCCAATATGTGGATCGCCATCTTCGCGGACGTGGGCGTCATGGTGCTGGCGGTGCTGAACGCCATCCGGTGCCTGAAGGTTTCCGGTTCCGGTGCCCGGAGCATTGCCTGACAGGGAAAGAATAATTACAAAATTGTAGTACAAAAGGCCTTGCAGCGGCCTGCCGGGGGAGCGACCCATGGCAGCCTGCAGGGCCTTTTTTGGACGGCCAGGGTGCATTCCCCGGGCTTTGCGGGAGCTTTATTGGAAGCCTTGGATGGAAGCCATCCCTTCAAGGGCTGCTTGAATCATGGGGATGGCTGAAATTCAAGCATTTCTTTATAGCAAGGATGCGGGTTTCTGTGTTACAATCCATTCAGAAAAAGCTTTTTCAAACATTCAAAGCGAGGGTAAGATTATGTTCAATATGAAACAGGTGGGTAAAAAAATCGTCTCATTGAGAAAATCACGGAATATGACGCAGACAGAGCTTGCAGACAAAATGGATGTAAGCTTCCAGGCCGTGTCCAATTGGGAGCGGGGCAACAGCATGCCGGACATCTCCAAGCTGCCCCAGCTGGCGGCCCTGTTCGACTGCACGGTGGACGAGCTCCTGGACGGAAGGGTGGAGCTCCTCCACAGCGCCATGGAGGACGGCATCCAGGAATATGTGGAGCACAACGAGGTGTCGAAAGAGGAGCTGGAGGCCGCGGTTCCCATACTGCGGCCGGATCAGGTGGAGCAGCTGGCAGACAGCATGCTGTTGAAGAACGGAGACCACATCGAAGCCTTCTACCCGTATCTGGACGACGAGACCCTGCGGGAGGTGGCGGAGCGCAGGATAGAAAGGGGCGAGTCCATAGAGGACATGCTGGAGTACCTGGACGATGACGACATAGGGGAGCTTGCGCTGGGGCAGTACAAGACGGGCGGCCCTGTGGAGGCCTTCTATGAATATATGGAGGACAGTCAGCTCAGGAAGCTGGCGGAACAGAGGATAGGGAAGGGGGAGTCCATAGAGGACATGCTGGAGTACCTGGACGATGACGACATAGGGGAGCTCGCGCTGGGGCAGTATGAGGCAGGCAACCCTGTGGAGGCGTTCTATGATTACATGGAGGACAGGCAGCTGGAGGAGCTGGCGATACGCAAGGCGCGGAAGAAAGAGTCCATAGAGGACATGCTGGAATACCTGGACGGCGATTCCCTGAAAAGCATCATGCGCGAGCTTCTGTCCTGACAGCCGCTTTTTTGGGAAAAGGGCCTGCGCGACGGTTCGGGGCGCTGTCCGGCCTGCCGCGGGCCGGTGAAAGGCTTCCGGGTTTCCGGGAAGAGGCAAAAAAGAATGGAAAAGCCGGCGCATTGATGCTATAATGGGCAGGACTGGAAATCTGCGGCCAGGGCTGACAGGGAACCGCCGGATTTCGGAAGGAAAGAGGGGATTTTTATGGAAATCGAAAGAATAGACACCTACCGGGACGGGCGTTTCTCCCAGCGGGTGCTCTGCCAGCACGGCTGCTTTCTGGTGGACGGCATGCCCTGTGAGGTGGAGATCATATCCGACAGCGAGGCCGTCGTCAGAGGGGCGGGCCCGGAGGCCTGTGGACAGGTCATAGAGAGGTTCCGCTTCTATACGCCTCATATCACCCGGTTTTATGACGAAAAATGTGTAGTCATCAGGGAATATCCCCCGGCGCGGCTCCTGACCCTTGGGCTGGAGCAGATTCAGCCCTCCCAGTTTTACGTGGATGAGGACAAGGTCCGGGCAGTGGGCAGCTTCATCCACAAGGCCGACGACATCATCATCCAGGTGCTGCCCTGGGAGGACAGATTTATCTCCCTGGACGGGCACACGCGGCTGTACTACGCGGTCACGCAGGGCTGGAGCCATGTCCGCGCCGTGGCGGAGACATCGGACGACTGGGTCTACAGGTTCGTGGAGGAAGCGAGGAAGCGCGGCGTATATACGCCCGCGGATCTGGCACTTCTAAGCCACGGGGAATACGAAGAGAAATGGGACCGCTTCTGCGACAGGTTCTTCGGCGAGGCGGGGGAAGAACAGGAGGAAGGACAGACATGCGATTGCTGATTATCAGGCACGGAGACCCGGACTATGAGAAGGACTCCCTGACGGAAAAGGGATGGCGGGAGGCGGAGCTTTTGTCCCGCAGGATTTCACGGATGGATGTGGCGAAAGTCTACGTGTCCTCCCTGGGCAGGGCAAAGGACACGGCCTCCCTGACTCTGCAGAAGATGGGGAAGACAGCCATAGAGTGCCAGTGGCTGCGGGAATTCTGGCCCGGCATCAAAAGGCCCGACGTGGCGGAGGGGAGCCGGGGCATTGCATGGGATTGGCTGCCTCAGGACTGGACGGCAGAGGAGGCCTATTTCCGGCGGGAGAGCTGGGCGGATACGGACATCATGCGGGAGGGCAGAGTGGGAGAAGCCTACGCGGAAGTAGTCGAGAACTTCGACGCCGTGCTGGCGGAGCATGGCTATGTCCGGGAGGGCGATTTCTACAGAGCGGAGCGCCCCAACCGCGACACGATTGTCTTCTTCTGCCATTTCGGCATGGAGTGCGTGCTGCTGAGCCGCCTGATGAACACCTCACCCATGATACTCTGGCACCATCTCTGTGCCGCGCCGTCCTCTGTGACCACGGTTCATACAGAGGAGCGCTGCCCCGGGAAAGCCATTTTCCGCGTAAGCGCCTTCGGCGACATCTCCCATCTGTACGTGGCGGGGGAGGAGCCTTCCTTCTCGGCCAGGTTCTGCGAGACCTATGACAGCCAGGGGGAGAGGCATGGCTGAGCGGGGGGCGGCATGGCGGTTCGGGACATGGAGCATGTAAGGATTGGGGAGTCCGGTGAGCATATGGAAAAGAAAAACAGGGCATTTTGCGCAACCGCCGCGATAGTAGCGGGCATATTGATTCTGGCCGTCATGGAGTGGCTGGGCCACAGGCGGATACCCTTCATGATGGACGACCTCTGGTATGCCACCAACCTGGCCACCGACCGCCCTCTGCAGGGCCTGGGGGACGTGATGGAGAGCCAGGTCTGGCATTTCCTGAACTGGGGGGGACGCTGCGTGACACATGGCATCCTGCAGCTCACTTTGATGTGCGGGGAGCTGGGGGCGGATATGCTGAATATGATTGCCACGCTTGTGCTGGGCTGGATGGTGTGCGTGACGGCAGGCTGGAGAAAGCTTTTCTGCTTTCTGTGCGCCTCTTCCCTGATCGTGGCCCTGAATGCCAATGTGAAGATGAGCATGTTCTGGCAGGCGGGGACGGTGAATTATGTCTATTCCACCGTGTGGATTCTGGCGTTCCTGTGGCCCTACCTCAGGCAGACGGAGGAGCCGGAGGCGGACGACCTGCCGCTTGTGAACCTCTGGATCTGGCCCCTGGGGCTGATGGCGGGCTGGAGCAACGAGAACATGGGCCCCGCCAGCCTGGTGACGGCCCTGGCGGCTGTGGGCTATCTGGTGAAGGGAAAAAAGCGCAGGCTTAAAGCCTGGATGGCGGGCGGCCCCGCGGCATGCCTGCTGGGAAGCATCCTGGTGGTGGCCGCCCCCGGCAACTTCGTCCGGGCCCAGGCTGTGGAGAAACTGCCTTTGGGCGCTTTCCTGTATGAACGGCTGTTCTCCATGCTGCGGGCGGGGGCGGACTATCTGTTCCCGGCGGCCCTTTTGCTGGCGGCGGTGCTTCTCTTCTGGACGGTGTGTCTGAAGGAGAGGCTTCGGCCCGCCCAGTGGATGCTGCTGGCCCTGGCCGTCCTGTCCTACGGGGCCATGGTGCTGTCGCCCCATTATCCGGACAGGGCCACCTTCGGGACAATGGTGGCATGCATCGCGCTGAGCCTGTCGGTGCTGAAGGGCATCCTGGCGAAGCGGCGGGACATGGGAATCTACGCGGGGGGCATGGCGTTGTGCTACTGGGCCTATGCGGTGTATGTGCTGGCCGTGGTACAGCAAAATGGTTGACGGAAAAACGAATGCCGATTACAGGAACAAATGGAAAATCAAATACCCCGCTGCAAGCAACGTGGTATCAAGCCTGCAACGCCGCGGAGCAGAAGGTGTCCTTCGGACACTTTGGTATTTGAGCCTCGCGGCATTTGCCAACTGGCCGTGTAAGCATGGCCGCTTGGCTTATTGTTCGCGGGAATAAATAGAAGCAGATGGCCATAAACGGCAATAAATAGAAACAAACAGGAACGAGTAGCGACAAATCGGGAAAGGATGGGAAAAGAATGAAAGGGAAGGGCTTGCGGAAGCGATATGCGGAATGGATTCAGGCATTGTCTGCCCTGCTTCTCATCGCGATGGCCGGGCTGACGCTCCATGACATGCAGACTGCGGAGGGCGCGGGCCTTTATCTGGCAATCAAGGCGGGGGCGGAGGATCGCCGGATGTACGATTTCGCGGTGGATGCGGCGGGGATGCTCTGCCTGTTGCTGCTGCTCCTGCTGCCCTGCCTCCTGCAAAAGCGGCTGCGCCCGGCGCCGTTCCTGCGTTTTGCCTCCGCCAGCCTGGCCTTTCTGCCTGTGGTGAGCATGGCCCTGCTGGTCCACCTGGCGGACGGCACGGAGGAAATGGCCCTCCGCCAGGCGATTTCCATGGGGCAGCCGGGGGCGGCCCTGCTGGAATGGCTGGGGGAGCTGCTGCCTGCGCTGTCTGCTGGTCTGCCTGTGCTGATACTGGCCTTCGGCATGGTGCGGGCAGGGAGTGCGGAGGAGCTGGCAGGGAGAGCTGTGAGCGTGGAGGAGCTGGCAGAGAAAGCGGAGAACCCGGAGAATCTGGCAGGGAAAGCAGGGAGCCCGAAGGACCTGGCAGGGAAAGCGGAGGGAGCGGGAAGCTCCGAAAAGACGCGCCCCCATCCCTGGCTTCCCCGGGCAGCAGGGCTTGCGGCGCTTGCGCTGTCGGCTGTCTCATTGCTGTTCCCCGCGCTGTCGGACATCTGTGTCTATCTCATCGTATATCTGCTGCTTGCGGCCGCCTTTTCTCTGTGGGAGAAGCTGCACGATGCCCATCCGGGCCTGAACGCCTGGGGCTGGATTCTGTTCGGCGGCTTCTGGCTGCGGGCTGTGGAACGGATGCTGGAAATCATGAGCGTGTACCACCTGTGAAAAAGATTCGAAGGACCAAAAGCCGTGCAAAGGAGCATATCATGAAAAAATCTTCAAAGCCTACAAAGACCTCATCAGCATCCTCTTCTCGGAATCCCCCTGGATCGTCATATTGACTTTCCTGGCCACGATCATAGACGGAATCCTGGTCCCCATAAGCATTTATGTGAACCAGAATGTCTTCGACGGCGGCCTGGCGGTGGCGCGGGGCCAACTGCCGATGGAAGACTACATTGTCTTCCCTGCCCTGCCCTGTTCGTGGCCACGGCCCTTCTCCCGGAGATTCTTTCCGGCATCATCTTCCAGTACGTGGAGCCCCGCTCCCAATTGATCCTGAAGACAGCCTATAAGGGCCGGATGCTGCGCAAGCTCAAGACATTGAAATACGAGCATTTCGAGAATGAGGAGTCCATGGAGAGCATCGACAAGGCCTACAACCGGGTGGAGAACGCCGCCAGGCATCTGTTCCCCATGTATGTCTACTTCCGGTTCTCCGGGCTGATCGCCGGCATAGGCACGCTCTGCTATATATGCGGCATACGCTGGTGGCTGCTGATCACGGTCCTGGCGCCCTTTGCCCTGGAAACCGTCCTGTCCAGCAGGAATAACTACAATATCTATATGGAGATGGAGACCTACTGGAAGAAGGAGAGGCGCTACACCATTCTGGGCGAATACCTGCGGTCACGGAACTTCACCAGGGAGCTGAAGGCCTGCGGGAACGCCGATTACCTCATAGGCCGGTACAGGGAGCGCCTCAAGGAGCGGAACCAGGAGGGAGTACGCCAGGCTGTACGCGGCGCAGGCGCAGTTCTATGACCGTTAAGAGTGTGCGCCTTTGCGCTGGGGCTGCAGCGGTTCGTTGCTTCGCAGTTCCAGGCCGTCAAGGGTGTGCGAACTGCCGATTCTTTTCAGGCCGTGGCGCGCCTGATTGAGACTGCCGCAGACAGATTGCCGGTGCGGGCTGGGGCGGTATGCGGAAGAACAGACTCTCGGAATTTCAGAAAGCAGAATCAGGCATTGGGGCAGGAAGGCGCCTGGAAAAGCGGGGGAATCGCTTAAAGGAGCTCCGGAAAGCCGCGTGATATGCGGCCTGGAGGTTCCGAGAGCATATGAAGAAGCATAAGGGGGAATCCCGGCGAGGGGAGAGGGGCCTGTCAGGTAAGTGAAATTGCCTGGCGGGCCTTTTTCGGCGCAGAAAATTTCCGGCATGGCGGATATGGGATTGGGGCGGGATTACAACAGGATCGGGGCGGCATTGCGGCGGCATGAAATTCATGGTTGACAGCGCACCGCAGATGTGCTATTTTATATCTATCATCGATATGTCGAGACTCGACATGTTGATGGTAGACATACTTTCGAAATCTTACGTCAGGAGGGATATCGTTGGATGAGGCTTTACGGAAAAAGTACATACCCATGACCGAGACTATCTACTATACCCTGCTGGCAGTGACCACGCCCCGGCACGGCTATGCCATCATGCAGTTCGTGGGGCGGCTGACCCAGGAGCGGCTGGTGCTGGGCACGGGCACCCTCTACACCATGGTGGGGCGGCTGACATCGGACGGCATTATCGAGGCGCGCCAGGAGGAGGGCAAGAAGGCCTATCTGCTGACACCGATGGGCCTGGAGCTGCTGGGGGAGGAGACAAAACGCCTGGGCCAGCAACTGTCCGACGGGCTGAAAATCCTGTCAGGGGGGGCACAAACGGTGGATTGAGGAGGCTGCTGCGGCAAAACGCCGCGCGGCATGGGTCCGGAGAGCACAGTGGGCCTGGAGAGCGGGCTGTGCCTAAATGGCGCGGTCTGCCGGGAGGCATACCGTGTCTGGAAGGAGGACTGTGCCTGAATGGCGTGGTGCGCATAGAAGCCGCACTGCGCCGGACAGGAGGGACGGCCGGATAAAAAAGCGCATCCGGCCGGTTATGTGTGAGCGCGCGCCGCAGCGCGCAGATTGGTGTCATGATGAGATTAGAAGTGAAAGGCATACGCAAGAGCTTTGGGGACAGGGAAGTGCTCCATGGCGTCGACTTCCATGTGGAGAGCGGTAAGGCGTTGGGATTGCTGGGCAGGAACGGCGCGGGCAAGACCACCACGATCCGCATCCTCATGGACGTGTTCCATGCGAACAGCGGGGAAATCCTGCTGGACGGCAAAAAGTTCGTGCCCGCCAGGCACAGGATAGGCTATCTGCCGGAGGAGCGGGGGCTGTACCCGAAGAGGACAGTCATCGACCAGATGATATACCTGGCATGCCTCCGGGGAATGAACCCCAGAGAGGCCAGAGAGAGCGCGAAAAAATGGCTCGCCAGGCTGGAGGTCTCCGAGTATGAGACCAGGAAGCTGGAGACCCTGTCCAAGGGCAACCAGCAGAAGGTGCAGCTGGCAGCCACGCTGGTGAGCGACCCGGAGATCGTGATTCTGGATGAGCCCTTCAGCGGCCTGGACCCGGTGAACTCCCAGATTCTGAAGGACGTGGTCAACGAGCTCATAGCGGAGAATAGGATCGTGATATTCTCCAGCCACCAGATGAGCTATGTGGAGGAGTTCTGCGACGAGATCGCCATCATCAACCAGGGCGAGGTGGTGCTGGCCGGCAGGCTGCGGGACATTAAGCGGGAGTACGGAAAGAACCGCCTGATGCTGGCGTCGGAGAATCTGTCCGTGGAAGAGCTGGCCCGGAAGGTGGAGCAGGAATGGCCGGATTTGGTGAGCCTCTCCGGCAGGAAGAAGGAATTCCTGATTCTGGAGCTGAAAGAGGGCGCGGACAGGCGGGGCGTCATGGCGGCGCTGGCGGCTTCCGACGTGGAAGTGGAGCGGTTCGGCATCTATGAGCCGTCGCTGAACGATATATTTGTAGTAAAGGTGGGTGAAGATGAATGAAAAGATTCGCAATCGTACTGAAATATGAATTGAAGGAATATTTTACCAACAAGGTGTTCATGGGGCTCACCGTAGTCCTGGCCGTCCTGGGGGTGGCGGCCCTGTTCCTGCCCAGGTTCGTGGACATGTCCGGCTTCACCGGCGTGCAGGTGACCGACGGCAGCGGGGAGGAGACAGAGGGTGACGGCGGGGAGGGGGAGGAATCCCTGTACCTGTACGTGGACCAGGCGGGCGTCCTGCAGGAGGAGGCGCTTGGGGGAATGTTCCCGGGAGTGCTCTGGCAGGAGGCTGAGGACGCGGATGCCCTGAGGGCCGCGGTGGAGGCCCAGGAGGCTGAGGCCGGATTCGTGGTCACCGGGGCCACCCAGTATGAATACTATGTCTACAACAAGGCCATGACGGACAGGAACACAGATGTCTTCGACCAGGCCATGAAGCTCTTCTACCGGATGAGCTACAGCCAGGAGAAGGGCTGGGATCTGGGGGAGATTACGGCCATGTACGATGTGCCGATCACGGTCACGGAGCAGATTCTGAACAAGGCCTCCGGCAGCAACTATTGGTACTGCTACGTGCTTGTCATCATCGTGTTCATGCTGATTGTGTACTACGGCCAGATGATTGCGGTGTCCGTCACCAACGAGAAGAGCAACCGGGCCATCGAGGTGCTCGTCACCAGCACCTCCCCCAACAGCCTGCTCTTCGGCAAGGTGATTGCCGGGGCCATCGGCGGCGTGTTCCAGATGGGCGTGATTCTGGGGGCGGTGCTTCTGTCCTACCAGATCAACAGGGAGCAGTGGGGCGGCATGCTGGATATGTTCCTGCACATTCCCGGGGACGTGCTGCTGGCCTTCGCCTTCTTCGGTCTGGGGGGCTATCTGTTCTACGCCTTCCTCTACGGGGCCATGGGCGCTCTGGTGAGCAAGACCGAGGACATCAGCAAGAGCGTCTCCGGCCTGATGGTGGTGGTGATGGGCGTGTACTTCTTCTCCCTGTTCCAGCTGATGAATGTGGACGGGACAGTGATCAAGGTGCTGTCCTTCCTGCCGATCAGCTCCTACAGCACCATGTTCGCCCGGGTGGCCATGGGCAGCGTGGCGGCATGGGAGATCGTGTTGTCCTTTCTGATACTGGTGTTGTCCATCATAGGCACCGGCGTGTTGGGGGCAAAGCTATACCGCATGGGTACACTGCGGTACGGCAATCCGATTAAAATCGGCACAGCGCTGAAAGATATGCGCAAAAGCGACTGATATGCCAAAGCCAGGCCCGCAGAGCGGATGCATCCGCCTGCGGGCCTTTAGCGATTCCGGGTTCAATTTTATAGTTCCATTTTATGGCTCCGCTCTGCGGCCCGCTTCCGGGGCCTGCTCCGGGGGTCAGTCCTGCTCCCCCGCGTCCGGCTCCGGTTCGGAGGGGCGATAGCCCTCCAGGAAGCGGAAGAAATCCTCCGTCAGCCCAGGATCGTAGATGCTGCCGGCCAGCTCTGCCATTTTCCGCCGGACAGCGTCTCTGGGATAATTCCCCCCTGAAATGGTGGGCATGGTCCAGTAGGTGTAATCGCCCACGATGTGGATGATACGGGCCTCCAGGGGGATCTGCTCCGCGGCCAGCTGGTTTGGATAGCCGGTGCCGTCCCAGTTCTCGTGGGAGTGGAGAATCACGTCCGCCACCTTGTACAGCTCCTCGAACTGTCTTGCCATGGTGTAGCCCTGGGTGACATGGGTCCGGATCCGCAGGGTCTCCTCCTCCGTCCTGGACTGCCCGCGGATGTAGAAGGATTCCGGGAGCTTCGCCATGCCGATGTCCTGGAACCGGGCGGCCAGACCCACCTCCCGGGCCTGCTCCCGGGAAAGGCCCAGACAGAGGGAAAAGGCCTGGGCCATCTCCGCGGCATGGTCCACCACGATCCTGCTGAGGATCTGCCTGTCGTAGAGCCGCTCCATGATGTACTCGGGGACGTGCTGCTCATGCTTGAGGGCCTGCTTGTTCTGGTACATCTTCACGTCCGCCCTGGAGAAGCAGTCCTGGAGGGTCTCCTTCTCGCTGTCCCAGTCCGCCGCGCCCAAAGCCACCGACAGGGGCAAAGAGAGTGTGGTGTCCTTGCCGCAGTCCCTGGCCACCCGGCGGCAGTAGTCAAGGGCGGTCTCCAGGGTGGTGTCCGGCAGGATGACCCGGAACTCGTCCCCGCCACAGCGGGCCACCAGCCAGTCGCTCTTGGCCAGGCTGTCCATGATCTTGGCGATGTTGATCAGGAGCTGGTCCCCGGCCTTATGGCCGAAGATATCGTTGGTCAGCTTCAGGAAATTGGCGTCCGCGGACACCATACAGATCCGGCGGCCCTTCTGGCCGGCATACATGTCCGCCACCTCCTCGAACTTCCGGCGGTTGTAGAGCCCTGTCATGGAATCCTTCTCCGCCAGGGTCTCCAGGACGGTCTTCTCCTGCTGGTGCAGGAGCCGCTGGCTCTCCAGGGAGCGGATCGCGTCCTGGAGCCGCAGGTTCCCGCAGCCCAGCTGGGAGAACTGGCCTGCCAGGAGGGACAGCAGGTCTAAGATATGCTCGAACTGCGCCCTGGTGATGGTGGGAATCGCCCGCACATGCTCCAGGAATTCCTCCTCGTCCAGCTGGAGGATGCGGGCATTGGTGCGGTATTCCTCCTCCTCCGGCACGTCCTCCGCCAGGCGCACCTGCCCTACCAAAATGCTGGCCAGATGCCTGCCCTCCACGATGATCGGGACGCTGGCGTCGGTGAGCCCGGCGGACTGGCAGTGGCAGATATATGGTTTTTCGTCATTGTGGGCGCTTAAGGCCCTGTCGGAAAGGTCGCACCGAGCCCTGCCCACCGGGGACTTCTTCACCACGTCCCGGCAGAAGCGGCAGTAGTCGCTGTCCTTGGTGAAGCGCTCGCCCTTGGGGCCGCGTATGCTGATGCCCACCTGCAGCGCCACGGACAGGGAATCTATCAGCTTCTGCAGGAAATCCATGTCGAATATGTCCTGAAATGTATATGTATCCATAATTCACCTCTTTTAGTAATTCTAATTTACCACAGCTACAGGGCATTTGTCTATAGAATATGGCCTTGGAAGGGTTTAATTTTGTGCATTTTCTTTTTGTGCTGCAAAGCTTTAATGAATTGACATTCTTTTTGGAAAGTGGTATCATGATTTCGTAACGAATACATTCAGAAATAATGGTGGAGAGATGGATAAGCAGCAGATACTGGTTGTCGATGACGAGGAAATAAATCGTATCATACTCATGCAGATGTTCGAGGACAGCCTGGACGAGTATGAACTGCTGGAGGCGGGGAACGGCCTGGAGGCAGTGGAGCAGATTGATAGGAATCAAAATATCGTACTGATCCTGTTGGATGTGGTGATGCCCATCATGGACGGCTTCAAGGTGCTGGAGCATATGCAGGAGAAGAGACTGTTGGAAGCCATCCCTGTAATACTTATCACAGGGGAGAGCATTGAGGACAGCGAGGGCAGGGCCTATGACTTCGGCGTGGCGGACGTGATACATAAGCCCTTCCTGACCCATATCGTGAGGCGCCGCAGCAAGAATATCATAGAGCTGTACCAGAACAAGCGCAATATGGAGCGGCGCTTAAAGGAGCAGGAGATCGCCATAAGGGCCCAGGAGAAGGAAATCAGGGAGACCAACGAGTTCATGGTGGACGCCCTGAGCACCGTGGTGGAGTCCCGGAACGCGGAGACGGGGGACCATACCAAGCGTATCAAGTACTACACCCGGATCATGGCGAACCACCTGATGGAGCATTTTCCCAAGTACGGCCTGACCCCCGTGACGGTGGACGGGATATCCAGAGCGTCCGTCATGCATGACATCGGGAAGATCGGCATCTCGGACACCATCCTGCTGAAGCCGGGCCGCCTGACCAACGAAGAATTCGATATCATGAAGACGCATACCACCATCGGCTGCGACATCCTGGAGAAATTCTATAAGGACAGGACCAGCGAATTCTACCGTTTCTGTTATGAAATCTGCCGCCACCATCATGAGCGGTGGGACGGGAGGGGGTATCCGGATCACCTGGCCGGAGACGATATCCCCATCAGCGCGCAGATCGTCGCCATAGCGGATGTCTATGATGCACTGGTAAGCCCGAGAGTGTATAAGAGTTCCTTCTCGGAGGAGAAGGCGTTCGAGATGATTACCAACGGCGAATGCGGCCAGTTCGCGCCGGATATATTGGAATGCTTCAGGCTTGCCAGGGAAGATTTCCACAATATCATGGAAATGCTGGGAGCGTCCTAGTTATTGCAATAGGAACGGCAGCAAAGTGGGGATGACGCTTCTGCTGCTGTTTTCATTCATGACAATAGAATTTTCGCGAAGCGGGAATTCTATTGTTGGGCTGTTTTCATTTATGGGGAAAACAGATGCCGGCGGAGGGACGATATGGGAGAGGATTGGACGGGCGCATTTCCCGTGGAGGACGCGCTGGAGATGGTGCTGATGTTTGACGGGACAGGTGAGATTACCTATGCCAATGCCGCTGCCAGGAGCAGGCTGGGATACGCGCCGGAGGGCGCGGAGGACAGCCTCCGGGGCAGGCAGATGGGGGAGGTGTTTCCCGGCGTCTTCAGATTCCCGGGGAGCGTATCCGGCATCCCGGAGGGGGAGGAGAAGCCCCATCTGGTGATGTACCGCAGGAACCGTACCTGCTTTCCGGTGGAGGCCAGATTCCTTCGGGATCAGGCCAGAGGCATCTTCGTCTGCATGGCCAACGATATCCTGGAGCAGGAGCACCTGGGAAGGGAGATCGAACAGGTGCGGGAGGAGGCCAGACAGGCGGCCAGGGTCAAGTCGGAATTCGTGGCCAATGTGACCCATGAGCTGCGC
>NZ_CAPDXS010000026.1:0-1232 GCF_948601915.1 uncultured Acetatifactor sp.
GCTCTCGCTCTCACTTACGATGGTGCTGGTGCTTTCGCTCTCGCTTACCACGGTACTGGTGCTCTCGCTCTCGCTTACCACGGTACTGGCGCTCTCGCTCTCACTTACGATGGTGCTGGTGCTTTCACTCTCGCTTACCACGGTACTGGTGCTCTCGCTCTCGCTTACCACAGTGCTGGTGCTCTCACTCTCGCTTACGATGGTGCTGGTGCTCTCGCTCTCGCTTACCACGGTACTGGTGCTCTCGCTCTCACTTACCACAGTGCTGGTGCTCTCACTTGCGGAGGCACTCTTGCTTGCACTCATAGATTCGCTCATGCTTAAATATGTAGACACTGATGTGCTTACACTATCTGACAAGGACTGGCTGGCACTCTCAGATGCTTTCGCGCTCTCGGACATCTCAGTGCTCTTCTGCTCTGAGAGACTCGAACTAGTAGAAGCGCTTGTACTGGCTTCCGTACTAGCCTTCTCTGATTCTGCCAGTAAGGCCTGGCTCTGGCTGGCACTCTCGCTTTCCTTCAGGCTAAGACTTTCCGATTTGTCTACGTATTCACTTTCGTATTCCTGCTGATATGCATCATTTCCATCACGGAAGTCCTTTTCACTAAAGTATCCTTTTCCGCCCTTAAAGTTATCCTTCTTATTAAGAATAAATTTTCCAGAGTTATCCTTCTCAAGTTCTATAACATAAATATTTTTTACTTTATCTGCATTATCACGATTGGGAGTAAGAGCTGTTCCCCAAGAGCCATATCCATTTCTATCTTCTATAGGATTACCATCTTTATCCGCTGTGACATAATCAAAATATCTCTCATGAACATTACCTTCTGCGTCTTTATATGTGGCAGTCACATGAGATCCGTCAATACCGTTTCCATTTGACTCCCACTTCGAAAACTCGACATCTGTATAATTATTCACCTGTGCATCAGTGAGCATCTTATACTGAATCAAAAGTTCTGCCAGCTTGGATGCTTCAGGATAATATCCAACTTTATCAAGGTCTTTATCAATCCTCTTTAATGCCTCTTGAATTTTTTGGTCTACAATCTTTTCTTGTGCCTCAATCAGCGCCTTCAACTGCTCCAGCCGCTGTAACCGGTTCTCACTATCATTATATTTCTCCAACAGGCTGTCGTACTCACTCTGCGCCGTAGAGAGTGCCGCAGACATAGATGTCTGTATGCTCTCTGAGGTAACCATTGATACACTCAAGCTCTCACTCA
>NZ_CAPDXS010000026.1:1242-1746 GCF_948601915.1 uncultured Acetatifactor sp.
CACTCATCATAACAGACATACTATTTGATGTAGCCACTGCCTCGGAAGCTTCCAACGACAGAGATGTGCTGACACTGTCAGATTCCGCTACCATGGTGCTATGCTGCTCCGACTGGGCTGTGCTGGCTGAGGTAGACTGGCTGAGCAGTTCCTTCTCCTCCTGGGTAAGTTCCTCACCTGCTGCTGCCTTGGCCTGTGCTCTTCTAAGGATTCGCATCTCGTCAGGGGTAAACAGTCCGGTTTCGTCTTCCTCTACCAGGTAATCCTCTTCTTCCGATGTGCTCGTGGACTCAGAAGCACTTATGGATTCCGATACGCTGGCAGACTCAGATACACTCATGGCTTCTGATACACTTGTAGCCTCCGATACACTTATGGAATCTGATATGCTTGCCGATTCCTCGGATTCTTCTTCACTTTCTGAGGTGGATTCGCTTCCTGACTCCTCAGACCCTGACTCGCTTTCTGAAGTGGAGTCGCTTCCTGACTCCTCAGACTCTGCTT
>NZ_CAPDXS010000026.1:1846-16226 GCF_948601915.1 uncultured Acetatifactor sp.
CGCTTTCTGAGGTGGATTCGCTTCCTGGCTCCTCGGACCCTGCTTCGCTTTCTGAGGTGGATTCGCTTCCTGGCTCCTCGAATCCTGACTCGCTTTCTGAGGTGGATTCGCTTTCTGACTCCTCAGATCCTGCTTCGCTTTCTGAGGTGGATTCGCTTCCTGGCTCCTCGGACCCTGCTTCGCTTTCTGATGTGGATTCGCTTCCTGACTCCTCGGATCCTGACTCGCTTTCTGAGGTGGATTCGCTTCCTGATTCCTCGGCCTCTGCTTCACTTGCAGATTCCGTAGACACAGAATCGCTTCCTGTCTCAATAGACTCGGAACTGCTTGTGGATTCTGCAGGTTCCGACCCGCTCTCACTCTCATACCCCTCATTTCCTATAGATCCAGATTCTTCCACAGATTCCGAACCCTCTGTAGACTCAACTATCTCTTCAGAGCCAGACACCTCTGCGGAGTCAGATTCTCCTGCTGAGCCGGCATCGCTGGTACTGTCCTGTGCCGTCTGCTCCTCGGATATCTCTTCCTCGGCAGGAAGAACCAGTTCTTCCCCTTCCAGCCCCTGGTCTAATTCCGCAGCATATACCACATTTCCGTCTTGAAGCACGCTTGCTCCCCCAATGGCCACGCCTGCTGCCGCAATCGCTTTCATGACTTTTTTCTTCTTCATTTCTGCTTACCTTTCTCCTCTTCGAGATTACATGCTCTATTCCTAAAAGTTGCATTACATAAAGTATAGCAAAGCAGCTCTTTCGCAAACTCTTTCGTCTTCCATTTTTCATGCTTTTAATTCCCCACAAGCCCTAAAAATCATCGTTATCCCAAAACATGATAAGGAATCGCGTTCCATAGAAATCCAGAAATCACAGAAAACCACGACAAAAAGGGCATTGCCCCCGCAATGCCCAAACCCAAAACATATGTTACCAAATATTCCCATCATCCAGCAGGCTGCAGATAATCCCGCCCCGCCCGCCGCAGCGCTTCCTGAAATCCATGTCCAGGCGTGCGCCGATTTCATCCACATTCTCCCTTCCCGCGCCTATGCACAGCAGCAGGTACTGGTCATCGCTGTACCTGGTATAAATGTCGCCCCTGCGCAGGCAGCTCCGAAAGGATCTGCGCAGTTTTTCGCCCTGCCGCTCGCAGTATTCCCTCTCCTTTGCAGGGCGGCCGCTTGCATCCAGTATGGTGCACAGGAACAGGGCAAAGCCCGCAGTACCCCCCCCTGGCAAGGGCACGTTTCAGCATACGGAAGCAATCCAGAAAACCCAGGAGCGTGCAGGCATAAGCCCCTTCCGGCACCCCGGACTCCATCAGGCATCTGCCGATGTCCTTCTCCGTTCCTTCCGGCTGGTGTATCCTGGAGCCGACCTCCCGCAACTGGGCCTGCTGTTTCTGGGACAGGAACCCTCCCATCTCCTGGGCGTGCTCCGCTATCTGCTGATAGACCTTGCCAGCCTCCTTATGGCGGCCCAGGGCGATAAGGCTGTCCGTCTGCCATATCTCCCATCCCTCATTGGGGCTGAGCCTGGCGGCACGGGCCGCTGTCTTCTCTACATTTCTGTAGTCGCCCTCTTCCTTCAGATAGCGCAGCAGATATTCCAGCATCCTGTTATACTGCTTCTGATAGTTTTGGCTCCTTTCGATGACCCACTGCTCGTTGGCCAGTTGGGGCAGGAACTCCCCCTGGTAGAACTCGCAGGCCCTTTCGCAGATCTCCGCCTTCCTGCGCCTGTTCTGCTCTTCCGCGAAGGACCGGGCCTCTCTTTCGAAGTTCTGGACATCCGATTCCACCTGTACGTCCCCGGCAAAGCGCACTATCCCTCCGTCCAGAACGAGATAATCCCCGGAAGGGAGGGGCGATTCCTTCAGATATTTCCGTAGACGGAATATCGTATTGTTGAGGCTCGCGTTGAGGTCCTCCACCTCCTCTTCGCCATAGAGGCTCTCGGCAATCTCCTCTTTGCTGAATCCCTTTCCCGGCCTGGTCATGAGGATTTGGAACAGTTGTCCGAATTTGGAATTCCTCTGTCTGCCAAAGGTAAGCACCTCGTCTCCGTAGCTGGCCGTGAAGCCGCCAAACATCCTCACCGACAATTTCCTTTCCTTCACCTTCCGCCTCCCCCTTGACGCGCACCGATATCCCCAGATTCCAAGCCCTATGCCATCAGCTCCCCGACCCTGGCCGGCTGGAGCTCATAGCAATGGTGGATCAGTATGTTATTCCCCGGGCTGTCCGCAAGGAACTTCCCCCTTATCCGGCCCACGATGAGATCCGCCTCCCCCTCCGTGGTGTCGATGACCAGAATGAGGTACTGGCTGCTGGAATATCTGGTATACACATCCCCGATGCGGAGGGTACGCCCGATGTCCTCCCCCAGCCTCTCCATCAGCATGTCCTTCTCGTGGGGCAGGAGGCTCCCTCCCTGTCCGTCCACCACGGTAATCAGGATGACGCATGCCTTCTGGCCGCTGCGGATGATGCCGCGCTCCAGGAAACGGTATATCCCCTTGAAGGTATCGTAATCCTGGCAATACGCGCCCGGTTTCCGAATCTGCTCTATCAGTTCCTTCCGGATTCTGTTTGCATCCTTTATGTACTGATCCTTCCTGTTTCCCTTCCCCCCGTCCGGCTGGCACAGCGTGCTCCTGCGCCTCTCCAGGGCCTCCTCCGCCCGCCTGAACAGCCCCTTACAGGTATCGCCGGGCTGCCATACGGCGCATACCGCGGTCACCGTGAAGGGAATCCGGCCCTTTTCCTTCCTGCCTACGCGGAAGCGGTTCTCTATGCGCCCGCAGATTTCCTCCGCCTGTCCGGCGTCCCTGCATCCTGGCATGAATATGAGGAATTCGTCGCCGCCCCGTCTGCCGAAGATATCGCCCGTTCTTATCATATACATAAGGATCTGCGCCGCCTCTTTCAGGCACTCGTCTCCGGCCAAGTGTCCGTACTGGTCATTGATCCGCCTCAGATTGTCCATGTCGCACAGAAAAAGCGTGCCTCCCGGATCCTCGCTCAGCATGGAAGTAATCCGTATCTCCGCGATGTTCTTCTTCAGGATGCCTGTCAGGCCGTCCATCTCTTCTGCCGCCCTTTTCCCGCCTGTCTTTTGTCCCCCGCCCAATGTCTCACCCCATAATATTCCCGCAATGCCCCTTTGCTTCGCCAAAATGCCCTAAAAGAATCTGGGGCAGGATTCTTTTATCAAAGTCTATTATTGAAGTCCCATTATAGCACCCTCAAGACGAATATACAATAAAAACCGGAAAAGTTTTACCTTCCCTTCTTCCCCACCCCCAGCCTCTCCGCCATGTTCCGGTTAGCCCTCAGCTCCGCCTCATCGGAGAGCTCCTTCAGCTCCACGCCCTCCCCGTACCTGTGCCTCAGCGCCCGCTCCAGGAGCCAGTCGCAGACCTCCGGGTTCTTAGGCAGCAGCGGCCCGTGGAGGTAGCTTCCAATGACGTTCTTGTAGACAACGCCCTCATAGCCCCCGTCCCCGGTATTCCCCCGGCCGTACAGCACCTTCCCCAGGGGCGTGCAGTCCCCGATGATGGTGCGCCCCGCGTGGTTCTCGAAGCCCACCACAGGCGTGCCGAACAGAGGGCTCTCCAGCACCACATTCCCCACCAGCCGCTCGTCGCAGCGCTCTGTGTGGATGTCCAGGATGTCCAGCCCCTCTATCCTGTCCTCCCCGGCCTGATAATATTTCCCCAGAAGCTGGAAGGCCCCGCATATGGCCAGGACTACTCCTCCGTCTTCCACATAGTCCTTGAAATCCTGCCGGATCTGCCTGAGGTAATCCACGGCCAGGGCCTGTCCCTTGTCGGAGCCGCCTCCCCAGACCAGGATGTCCAGCTTCCCGAAGTCGATTTCGTCCCCGGCGCACAGAGGGCAGACCTCCGCCTCCATGTCCCGCCAGACGAGGCGCTGCTTCAGGCACTGGACGTTCCCGCTGTCGCCATAGAGGTTGAACAGATCCGGATACAGATGTCCTATGGTCACTTTCATTGGCTGATGCCCTCCTTCCCCGCAGCCTGCATGTCGTCCAGCATCTTGATCGTAGGGTACAGGCCGGAGTAATTGGTGATGATGTAGAGGTTGCGGCTTCCCCGCTTCGTGAGCTCCTCCACGGCCTCCCGGATGCCCCTGCCCAGGCGGCTGGCGATGTCCTCATATTTCAGGCGCACCTCCATGTCCGCCCCCCTGGTCCCCACCGTGACGATAGAGGCCACCCCGGCCTCATGCAGATAGGAGAAATCCACGTCCCACAGCCATGACACGTCCTCCCCGTCCAGCACGGTGTCATTGATCTGGATGATGATGTCCTTAGGGGCAGGATCCCTGCGGATCAGGAATATCTTCTGCTGGAAGCCCACAGGATTCTTGGTCAGGTAGAGCTGCACATGGGCCCCGCCGATCTGATAGGCGCATTCTCTGTTGTTTCCATAGTCAAAGGCGCCGATCGCCTGCTCGAAGCCCTCCCTCGGCCCGCCCACCGCGTACAGGGCGGTATAGACGCTTAAGGTATTGTATACATTATAGGGGGCCTGGGCGCCGGACTCGATCCGTCTGCCGTCCAGGGTAAAGGAATAGGCCCCGTCCTCGAACACCACGTCCGTCACGGTCATGTCAGGCTCCGGGCGCGCCAGCCCGCAGTCCGGGCAATGGTAGACCCCCAACTGCCCATAGTGGACGAAATCATACTCCAACCGACAGCCGCAGGAGGGGCAGAAGACGCTCTCCCCGGTCCCCACCGGCATGTCGTCCGCGATCCGTTCGCCGATGCCGAAGGTGAGCTTCGGGTTCCGGCATCCCGCAGCCAGCGTGTAGGAGCAGATGTCGTCGCAGTTGGTAATCAGCTTCGCCTCCGGCACGGTCTGCATGGCCTTCTGGATCTGGCCGCAGGTGATGTCCACCTCGCAGGTGCGGTCCAGTTGATCCCGGAAAATATTGGTCACCAATACGCAGTCCGGCTTCAGCAGCGGAAACACCCGCACGGAGGCCATCTCGTCCACCTCTATGCAGGCATAGTCCGCATCCAGCCGCCCGCTTTTCCCTGCGGCCTGCACGAAGGACGTGATGGCGCCGTCCATGAGATTGGCTCCCATCCTGTTCCAGACCACTCGTTTTCCGGATTGGGTCAGCACATGGGCCATGAGGCTGGTGGTGGTGGTCTTGCCGTTGGTCCCCGTCACCGCTATGATCTTCTCCCGCACCATGCCGCTCATCACCGACAGAATCTCCGGGTCTATCTTCCGCGCCACCCGCCCGGGAAGGGAGGACCCGCTCCCCTTTCCCAGCCTGCGGCTCATGGTACAGGCAAGCTTCCCGCACCATATCGCCACTCTGCTCCGTAACCTCATCCTCCGCACCTCGCTTCCCACTGCCTGTCCATCCCGGCAGCTTCCCCTGTCATATATGAATCAGGGCCATACCCTGTGAAACGCTCCATAAGCCTCTCCTTCCAGCCGTGTATTTCTTTTCGCCATCCCGTCACCTCCCGGTGCCCTCCTCCAGCATCCTGTCGTATTCCTCCCAGGAGATGTACCGCCCGCCCATGCTCTCCAGATGCTCCGTGTAGAACTGGCAGTCCATGAACAGGAACCGGCTGCGCTGAAGCAGCCTGGCGAAGGCGATCAGGGCGGCCTTGGAGCCGTTCTCCCGCTCCGAGAACATGCTCTCTCCGAAAAAGCACCTGCCGATGGACACGCCGTAGAGGCCTCCCGCCAGCTCCCCGTCCTCGGACACCTCCACGCTGACGGCATAGCCCGCCTGGAACAGCCTGCAGTACGCCGCCTCCATCTCATCGGAGATCCATGTCCCCTCCTTGAATTCCCGCTTCATGCGGCAGCGGTGCATGGTGTCCGCGAAGTCCCTGTTCAGCACCAGCCTCAGCTTATGCTTCTTCCAATATTTCCGCATGGAATGGGAAATATGTATCTCCTCCGGGAAAATAACGAAACGCTCCCTGGGGCACCACCACAGGATTTCCTCCCCCGGGTCGTACCAGGGAAAGATTCCGTGGGTGTAGGCCAGCAGAAGCCGCTCCACGCTCAGATCCCCGCCCACCGCCAGCAGTCCGTCCCGGCGGGCGTACATGGGATTCGGAAAAGTGATTTCCCCCTCATTCAGCCGATAGACCGGCATATATCATTCCCCCTTACGTAAAATCCTTTGCCTGACCGGCTTTTGCTCCGCAGCCCTCTCCTCCGGACAGCACTGCCTCCCCGAAAGGCTCCCTGGCAGGCTGACGGGCGCCGCCTGGGCTTCCCGCCATCCGGGCCCCGTCCTCCCCCGAAAGGCCGGGCAGCTCCAGCAGGAAACGCCCCGCCCGGGCCGTCAGGCTGCAGCTCCCGCCCTCTCTCAGAGCGCCGAACAAAATCTCGTCCACCAGCAGGGGTTTGACCTCCCCCTGGATCACGCGCTCTATCTCTCTCGCGCCGAACTCCGCGCTGATGCCCTTTTCCTCCACCAGCCGCTCCGCCTGGGCATCCACGGACAGACGCACGTTTTTCCGTAAAAGCATATCCGCCAGCTCGCCCATCTTCTTCTTCACGATACTGCCCGCCATCTGGCTGTCCATGCCCCGGAATACCACAATCCGGTTCAGGCGGTTGCGGAACTCCGGCTGGAAGATGCGCTTCACTTCCTCCAGGATGACATCGCTGCCCACGTCCTGCCCCTGGAAGCCGATGCCGTGCTTTCCGATCCGGCTGGCCCCGGCGTTGGAGGTCATGATGATGATCACATTCCTGAAATCCGCTTTCCGGCCCTGGTTGTCCGTCAGGGTGGCATAGTCCATGGCCTGGAGCAGGATATTGTAGATGTCCGGGTGGGCCTTCTCGATTTCGTCCAGCAGAAGCACTGCGTGAGGGTTCTTCCGGATCTCCTCCGTCAGCAGCCCTCCCTCCTCGTAGCCCACGTACCCCGCGGGCGCGCCGATCAGCTTGGCCACGGCGTGCTTCTCCCCGTACTCGCTCATGTCGAAGCGGATCAGGCGGACGCCCAGCTCCCTGGCCAGGCTCCTGGCGATCTCCGTCTTGCCCACGCCGGTGGGGCCCACGAACAGGAGGCTGGCCAGGGGCTTCCCCTCCTCCAGCAGCCCGGCCCTGGAGAACTTCACGGCGTTCACCACCTGGGAGATGGCCTCGTTCTGGCCGAAGACGCATTTTTTCAGGCGCTCCTCCAGGGTGGCGAGGGCGGCGGTCTCGTCCCGCTCCACGGCCTGTTTGGGGATGTGGCAGGTTTTTGACAATATTTCGTCTATAAGCTTTTTGTCTACCGTCTGTATGGATCCTGCCCCGGCCGGGGAGCCGCTGTCGGACACCTCCCCCTCCAAGACGGCTCTGTCCGGCGACTCCCCCTGCCCCAGGGCTGCCCCTTCCTGTCTGCCATCGGGATGCCTCTCCTCCAGATCCTGCGGTCCGGGGGCCCCGTCAGCAGCGCTTCCCTCCGCCGCTTCCTGCCCGTCCCCCAAGGGATGCAGCCTGCGGTAAGCCCCCGCCTCGTCTATCAGGTCGATGGCCTTGTCCGGCAGGTAGCGTTCATTGACATATTTCGCGCTCATCTCCACCGCATACTCCAGCACGCCCTCCTCATAGCGCACGCCGTGGAAGGTCTCGTAGCCCTCCCGCAGCCCCTCCAGAATCCGGATGGCATCGGCAGTGCCCGGCTCTTCGATGTCGATGTTCTGGAAGCGCCGCACCAGGCTTTTATTCTTCTCAAAATGCTTTTTATATTCCTCATAGGTGGTGGCCCCGATGAAGCGGATACGGCCCTGGGCCAGGTAGGGCTTGAGCATGTTGGAGATGTCGAAGCTCCCGCCGTTCACCGCCCCTGCGCCTACGATGTTGTGGATCTCATCGATATAGACGATCGCGCGCTCCTCCTGGGCGATGCTGTCCATGACCCGCTTGAATCGCTTCTCGAAATCCCCCCGGTACTGGGTTCCGGCCAGGAGGCTGCCCAGGTCCAGCGCGAATATTTTCGCGTTCCGCAATGGCTCCGGCACCTTTCCTTCCTCCAAAAGCCGCGCCAGGCCGTAGGTGATGGCAGTCTTGCCCACGCCGGGCTCGCCGATATGCAGGGGGTTGTTCTTCTCCCTGCGGCAGAGGATCTGCATGGTCCGCTCCAGCTCCCGCTCCCGGCCGATCAGCGGATTCCTTCCCTCCAGCTCATCGCCCAGGCAGGTGGCGTACTGCTGCCAGAAGCCGTCCTCCGCCAAGGCCTCATCGTCTTCCTCGTCCCCATGCCCCCAGTCGCCCTCGTCCCAGGCATCCTCGTCATCCCTCTGCCGCTCTTCCTTCCCGGAGTCCGATTTCCCGCCGGAGCCTTCCTCTCCGGAGCCCAGGCTGCCGCCCAATCCCGCGAAACTTTCCTCCATGGAGCCAGCGCCGCTGCCCATTCCGGCTAAACCCTTATCTCCCGGTTGGCCCAAGCCCTTCCCGTCCTCTGGGCGGGCGGATCCCTGCGCTTTCCTGTCCGGCGCTGTCGGATTCGTCTGCCGTCCCTTTTTCCTGCGGGCAGTTCCGCTCTGTCTGCCTTTCCCTGCCGCTTCCTCATAGGCGATTGTCATTTCCCGGAGCAAATCTACCCGCTCCACCCCCTGGAGCCGCATATAGTAGACCCCATAGCTTTCCCCCAGCCCGTACATGGCGGAAATCAGATGGGCCAGCTCCATCATGGGCTTGTCGCCGTTCTGGGCCGCCTCCCACCCCTGCGCCAGCACATATCCCATGCCCTGGGACAGTTGGGGCTCATCGCCGGGCTCCGCCGTCTGCTCCATATATTCCTCCAGATAGTCCCGCAGATCCCTGTCCAGCCTCCTGCGGTTCCCGCCGCAGCTTTCAAAGGCCCTGGCGAACACCGGATTCTCACAGGCCGCGTACAGCGCAAGCTCCGGCGTCACATATTCAAAGCGGGCGTCCTTCGCAAGCGTGTAGGCTCTGTCGATGACATCCGCCACTTCTTTCGATACGTACATATTTACGCCTCCTCAAGCGTCATCCGGAAAGGGTAGCCCCCTTCCCTGGCCCGGCCCAGGGCCGTCTGCACCTTCGTGGCGGCGATGTCGTAAGGGTATGCCCCTACCGCCGCCCGGCCGCTTTCATGCACCGTCAGCATCAGGCGCTCCGCCTCCGGGATTCCTTTGTGGAAGATATCGATCAATATCTCCACCACGAAATCCATGGGAGTGAAATCGTCATTGTGCATGACCACACGGTAATGCCTGGGCTCCCGTATATTGATCCTTGTCTTTTCCCTTGTCTCTCCCTGTACTGCCATGATCCTCTTCCCGCTTCCTTCCCCGCGGTGCCCATATGCTCCGCCGGAACCTTTTCTTCACTCTTAACAGTATAAAGCTTTGCAGGGAAAATAGCAATATACTTCCTGAAATCTGAAAAACGCCTTGCGAATTAAACAAGGGCATATGTTCCCCTGCATACGCCCCTGTTCCTTTCCGCATTGTGCGGCTGCTTCTATTTTTATGTCAGTTTTTATACTATATTCCGATATCCTTTCAAGGCTCCGTCCCCAGCACATCAACCACCACATACTCCGACCTGCACCCGGTCTTGAACTGAATCGTCCAGTCCGAAATCCCGGATGTGACGATGAAGTCCGTATTTTCCCGCCTCTCCAGCCCATAGATTTTGGCGTCCATCCCCAGCCATTCCCCCATACGGTGGAAGGGGAAGAGCTGCCCGCCGTGGGTGTGGCCGGACAGCACCAGATCCACGCCTGAGGCCGCCTGGGCATCGTACTCATAGGGCTGGTGGTCCAGGACGATGCTGTATCTGTCCCTGTCCAGCCCTGCCGTCAGCTCCTCCATGGAAGCCCGGCCCGGCTGGGAGCGGTCCTGCCTCCCGATCAGATAGAACTGTCCGCCCAGCAGCACCGTCTCATCCTGGAGCACCGTGACGCCGTTCCTCTCCAGCTCCGCCACCAGATCCGCCCCGCTGTATCCGCGATAGGCCGGGCCGAAATACCCCTTGTCATGGTTTCCGAAGGCATAGTAGACGCCGTATGTAGTCTCCAGGGCGCCCAGCGCCTCACAGGCCGCCACCATGTCCTCCTTTGTGGTGTCATCGTCCACATAGTCCCCGACCACCACAACGATGTCGGGATGCTCCTCCTGCATCCGCTCCACCAATTCCCCGAATCCCTCTCCGTCAAAGGTGCTCCCCACATGGGAGTCCGCGAACAGCACGATCCGCAGGTTCCCCACCTGCTTTTCCGTGTCCAGGGCGTATGCCGTCCGCCACACATGGTGGGCCAGATACCAGCCGCAGGCCAGATAGCAGAACGTGATCCCCAGCGCGAAGACGCCCGCGTAGTATCTCTCAAAGTCACGCCCCCGCTTCCTTCTCACGACCAGGTTCACCCCATCGCAGAGAATCCAGATGACCGTCAGATGGATCACGCAGATTGCGGCGTTGAACACGCCAAGCGCTTTCCACAGGGCCAGCACCATGACCAGAGCCGGAACAAGCCCTATCAGGAAGCACAGAAGCTTCTCCGGAACGCCCTTCTTCCATGGAAGGAGAGCCTTCCATTTTCCCGCCGCCCGGCGGACCGTGGAAAATCTGGCGAACCGGCTCCCCAGGTACAGGAGGCCCAGTCCCAGCCCCGCGAACAATGCCCTGAAAATGAATGCCCACATCCTCTTATTCTCCCGCCGCCCGGCTCAGCGTCCTCTGTTCCCGCCGAAAACGCACCAGCCCCGTCCGGTGCAGCGCCAGCATCAGCGCGGGAATCAGCACCAGCTGCAGGATGATGCCCGGTATGGCGTTCAGGAAAGCCCCGGCCAGGAACATCTGCCAGGTGAACGCCCCGCCCCCGAGGCCCAGCACCACCATGCTCGCCGCGCCCCAGACGATCCGCCCGCCCACCATGGCGATCAGCAGGCAGCGGTACAGCGATATGATGCACTGCCATCTGGAGTGATTGTACAGGAAGCCCGCGATGGCCCCGTAGGCCGCAAGCTCAAAGGCCATGGAGATTCCGTTTGGCATGGGCGGCATGCCGAACAGCATATAGCGCAATAGCGGCAGGACGAAGCCTGTGATGCCGCCGTACTGCCATCCGCAGATAAGGCCGCAGACCAGCACCGGCAGGTGCATGGGCAGCAGCATGTTGCCGATCTGGGGAATCTGCCCTGTGAAGAAGGGCAGCACGATGCCCACCGCCGTCAGCATGGCCGCCAGCACCAGGTTCTGAATATGGTTTTTGTTGTCTGTTGTTTTTGTCGTTTTTTCCATTTATTATCTCCTTTTTTCCGTTTGTTTCGTTTCGCGCAATACCTGTCCGGCTCGCCGTGCGCCATCTGCAGGCCCGCGCCTCGGAACCCTCCGGGATGCATTTTGCCCTCAGTACGCCCCGCCGGTGTCCACCACCATATGGCTTGTGCCCTCCACGTCAAAGCAGCGGAAGTAATTCTCCTCCATGGGGATCCACCGCTCCTCGAACGCGGCATAGCGGCTGCCCTCCCTCTGCGCAAGGCGTCTGCGCTGCACCTCCCTGGAGCAGGTAAGGAATATGGTCAGGTCATATGCTTCGCCCACGGACGGATGCCTGGAATAGCTCCCCTCCACCACCGTCAGATTGCGGACAGGCAGCAACCGCGCTTCTCCGAACCTGTCCTCCGGGCAGAGGTAAGCGCGGTATACGGCAGCCTCCCCCGCCCGGATCGGGATCAGCAGCTCATCGCGGAGCCGCCGGAAGTCCATATTGCCCCCCGGGACGGCCTCCCAGCCCTGGGCCCGTCTCCCAAAGGGCAGATAGAAATCGTCCATATGCAGGATATTGCAGGGAAACCTGTCCCCTATCAGCCCGGACAGCCATGTCTTGCCGCTGCCGCACCGCCCGTCAATGGCTATGGCCACAGGCTTCCCCTCATCCGCAAGCCGTTTTACCTGCGCCAGCACAGGAGCAAAAATCCGCGCCCTGTCCTCCATGGAATGCTCTCCCTCCGTCATCGCTGTCCCTCCTCGTTTCCACATTAACAATATACCGATTCGCCCCGGGTCTTGTCAAGCCCTTTGGCATCCGCTACCGATATCCCAGACTATCTTACCAAAACTCCACACAAATAGCAAATCCGTATATGCTATGCCCGGCGATTTCCTGTCCCGGAAGTCTGCCCCCTGAGGAAAAACAACAATTGCCAGCTCCTGCAATTTGATGTATAAATGATATATACTGCGCACCAGTTAAATTTGCAGTGCGACCCGACTGCAGACCGCCAGCCAAGTACTTTCCCGGGGACACCACTGTAAATCCTGGCGGTCTGCCGTATAGAAACGCTGCCGCAAAAGAACATGCGCAAAAAAAGAATCAGATGAGGTATCTGTATATGAAAAAACACCGACTGCGGAACCGATTGATTGTCCTCTTCCTCCTGCTGGCCTACGTCTGCGCCATCGTGCTCCCCTACGCCAGGCAGCCCGCCGTCACGGCAGCTACCATAGAGGGCTTTACCGCCTCCGATTTCTACGGGGATTCGGATACCGGCCAGCGCGCCCGGATCATTTCCGACAACGGCGAGGCCCTGGCGGAGCGCATCCGGCTGATTTCCCAGGCGGAGGAGGAGATCATCCTGAGCACCTTCGATTTCAACGCGGACGACAGCGGGAAGATGCTGCTGGCCGCGCTGCTTTCCGCCTCCCAAAGGGGCGTCCATGTGAGCCTCCTGGTGGACGGCCTGGCCTATGCCACCGGCATCCTGGGGAATCCCTGGTTCCGGGCCCTGACCCGGGAGGAGAACGTGGAGCTGAAGGTCTATAATCCCCTGAACCCCTTAAAGCCCTGGAACCTCATGGGACGGCTCCACGACAAGTATCTCATAGCAGACCGGACTGCCTACATCCTGGGCGGCCGAAACTGCTATGACTTCTTCCTGGGCGACCATGACGGCTACAAGAACTACGACTGGGACGTGCTGGTCTGCTGCGAGGATGCCGGGGCCTTCCCTTCCCTGGATCAGCTTCTGGAATACTTCCGGTCGGTCTGGGCCCTGGACGAATGCCATGCCGTGGCCAGCAGGAAGGAAGGGAAGCAGGAGGAGCTTCTGGCCCTCTACAGCCGGATGCAGGAAGAGCATGCGGACTGGTTCCTGCCTGTGGACTATAAGGAGCTCACCGTCCCGGCGCGCAGGGTCCGGCTGGTGTCCAATCCGATCGGGCCCCAGGTCAAGGAACCCGTGGTCTTCTATACCATCACGGAGCTCATGGAACAGGCGGAAGAGTCCGTCTCCATCCATACCCCCTACATCCTCTGCGACGACTGGATGCTGGGACAGCTTGCGGACATCTGTATCAGCGTGCCGGAGGTCACAATGATGACCAATTCCGTGGCCAACAACGGCAATCCCTTCGGGGCCATGGACTACTATGCGAACAAGGAAAAGCTCCTGGGCAGCGGCGTGGGCATGCTGGAGTACGACAGCGGCGTCTCCTATCACGGGAAATGCTTCACCATCGACGACCGCATCGCCGCCGTGGGCTCCTTCAACTGGGACATGCGCAGCGCCTATCTGGACACGGAGCTGATGCTGGTCATAGACAGCCCCCAGCTCAACCGGCAGCTGCGGGAGGCCATGGGCGGATACGAGCAGGATGCCCTGAGGGTCATCGATGCCGATTCCTACGACCTGGCGGAGGGACAGACGCCACAGCCCCTGACGCCCTCCAAGGAGCGCCGCCTGAAGCTGCTCTACTATCTGGCGTACTGGGCCAGGTTCCTGATGTAGCCGGCCTGGCTTTTGGCGGCTTTTGGAGCGTCCTGTGCTTCTGTGCTTCTGCACAAAAATTATTGACAAACGATAATTTCCGTGCTATTCTATTCTCACAATTATCGTAAAACAATAATTCCAGAGAAACGAGGTACGGATATGGACTATATGACCTTCCCCTGGGAACAGGTGGGGCTGCTGCTGCGCCGCCTCTCCCTGTCTGGCGGCATCGGCAACGCTGCGGCGTGGATTCTGTTCCTCGCCATAGGCGCCCTCCCCCTGCTGGCGGCGGCCGTATTGCTGCGCAGGCGCCGGGCCTGCGGGGCGGATTTCCTGCTGGCGGCGCTTTCGGCAGCTCTTTTCATCGGATTGTGGTTCTTTGTGAACCCCTCTTACATCGACCGGTATCTGTCCCCCATGCCCGCGGGCGGAATCGCGAAATTCGCCCTGGCCTCGGTCATCGACAGCCTGCTGCTGACATGGTTCCTGCTGCGCTTCCTTCTGCGCATGGAGGAGGGGCACAGGAACCAGGCCCATTCCAGGGAAGGACAGCATTCTGCGGAAAAAGTGCATCCCATGGAAGAAGCGCATTCCATGGAAGGAGCGCATTCCACGGAAGAAGCGCATTCCACGGAAGGAGCGCA
>NZ_CAPDXS010000026.1:16326-20468 GCF_948601915.1 uncultured Acetatifactor sp.
TCCCATGGAAGGAGCGCATCCCATGGAAGGAGCGCATCCCATGGAAGGAGCGCATCCCATGGAAGGAGCGCATTCCATGGAGGAAGCGCACACCGGCGAAAATATCGGACATGGGAAACCGCTTTCAGGGCTGCGGATTCTGCTGGGCCTCTACGCGCTGGTATTGGCTATCGGCCTTATCGTGCAGGGCGGAGCCGAATTCAGGGCTGCACTTACCGCCCTGGAGGAAAGCAATTCCGGCTCCGCCACATTCCTGCTGGAGATCAGCACGCTGTTCCTTGCCCTCCAGGCCGTCATGGGACTGTTGCCAAGCGCGGCCAAAATCGCTCTGCTCCTCATGATGAGCGTTTTCCTGCACCATTACGCTGCCGCCCCTTTCGGCCCGGCAGCCTGCCGTGCCATGGAAAGGCTGCGGATTGCCAGCGGACGGCTCCTGGCAGTGGTTCTGGTGGCCAATGTAGGCTTCAATGTGCTGCAGCTGGCCTTCTCCCGCTTCCTGTTGTCCGTCAACCACCAAATCCTGTTCCCTCTTTCGGAAATCATCGTCATACTGGGCATCCGGACATTGAGCACCCTGTACCTGGAAAGCAAGCGGCTGAAAGAAGACAACGATATGTTCATCTGAACCGCCGCAGGGGCGGCGTCTCACGATTTTCACCACGGGATGCGCCTTTCAAAGCATCCCTGCATGGAACGCAAAAGGAGAACGGGAGAATGGCCATACGAATATATCTTGACGAAATATTAAGAGAACGCCACATGACCTCCAAGGAGCTGTGCCGCCTGGTGGGCATCACGGAGGCGAACCTGTCCATCCTGCGCAGCGGCAAGGCAAAGGGCGTGCGCTTCGGCACGGTGAACAGGATATGTTATTATCTCCAGTGCGATGTGGGAGATATCCTGAAATTTGACGGAAAATTAGAGGAGGAACCGGAACATGAAACCTAGAGATCCGCATCACAAATCGGTGGTAAAGTCCCTTTTTGCGGCCATGCGCCTGCTGACCGCCAGGCACCCGGCGGCTGCCGGATTCCTGTCAGCCGCCATGCTCCTTCTGGCTGTCCCGCTGCTTTCAGGCGGATGCGCCCTGTCCGAAAGCGGCGGCAGGCTGGCTCTGGAGGAGCTGCCCGGGCAGGACGCCCGTCTGGCAGGGGTCTTCGTGACCACAGAGCCTATCGAACCGGAGCCCCCCGAATTGAAGCTGGACAGCCGCGGGCAAATCGTGGTAAAGGATACGGGGACGCAGAAAATCTACGGCAGCTTCACCGGATATGACGCGGGCGCTGGCACAGTGACCTTTCCCGGCCTGAATGGCTACGGCATCTACTGCCTGACAGCCCCTGAGGACGAGACCCATGAGGCCACCGACGCTAAGTACAATGTCAGCGATTATCCTTTCGCCAACTCCCATTACTACTTTTCCGACCAGGAGGAGCGTGTCGAGACAGACCTCTACATCCGCGCGGGGCGCTTCGCAAAGTATTATTTCAATCCCGTGTACCAGCAGACAGACAGCCAGATTTATCTGCTGGCCGGTTCCGGGGTGTCCTCGGATTCCTTTGTGGACGGCCAGAAGTTCAGCCATGGCCTCTCCGAATCCGTCAGCAGAACGGAAAACGGAGAGCAGGACACCATTACCCTGGGCTTCACCGTGAACATCATCGGCAGCGCGCTGCCCCAGGAGACGGAGCTGCTTTTGATGGATGAAGCGAACCGTCCGCTGGAGCGCTACGGCGAAGAACGGCTGGAAGAGCTCGCCGCCGCAGGGGAGACTCTGGCGCTTCCTGAAGGAACTGCCTATCTGGTTCTGCGGCAGGCAATAGAGGGGAAGGAGCATGACAGCCGCCGCCTGTTCGACCGGAACGCGGAAACCGTAGAGTATATGGTACCCGCGGAGGATGGATACCTATACTTCCGGCAGCTCCCCCTGGCATGGCCCTGAAGGCCATGCCAGGGGAACCGATTGCATTCCTATCGGCCAGGTTCACGGAAAAGACGGTACAGCGTTCTCAATTTGGCTCTATGCCGTTTATCCTTATATTCATGAGCGATGAAATTTTCCGCAATGCGGCCGGAGCCATCCACTTGTGATCCGGGCTACTTTCGAATCACTAATGCAAAAGCGCGTTCATGGCAAGTTTTATGATTATTCATACTGCCGGGCTCACGCCTCCACCGCAATCTCCAGGCTGGCCTCCCCCAGCCCCGGCGCGGCCACCCGCAGCAGGGCCTTCCCGGCTATCTGCCCGGCCCGCACCACCGCCAGGGCCCTGCCCTGATAGGAACGGCATTTCCCGGCGGTGTAATTGTCCTCGGTCACCGGATTGTCCGAGCCGAATCCTGCCAGGCAGGCGCTGGCATCCGGGGCCTCCTTTTCCGCCTCCGAGCCGAATCCAGCCATCATCGCCTTCATCCCCTCCTCGCCCAGAATCTTACGCACCGGCGACAGGGAATGGTACCGGGCCCGGGTGGCCTCCAGGGATGCCTCCAGCTGGATTTCCCCATATTTTACCACATTTCCGTCTTCGTCCAGGATTTCCACCGCCACATAGGAAAGTCCCTCTCCGTCAGCCTTAAGCCGTGTCTTATCCGCCGTCAGCCGGATGGACGCAGGCTCTCCCGCGGTGGCAATCTCCGCTCCGGACACCTCCCGGTCTCCGTCCAGGCTCACGGCCCTCAGCACGCCGGGCTCGTAGACCGTCTCGAACACCGCGCAGAACCGGTTCTCCTTTCCCGCCGCGGCCCTGCCCAGGCTCTTGCCGTTCAGGAAAAGCTCCACCTCCTTCGCCGCAGAGTAGACGTAGGCCTTCACCGGCTTACCTGCATATCCCTCATAGTTCCAGCAGTCCGTCATCTGGTTCCAGCCCCAGTTGCTGACCAGTTCTTCCAGCCCGTGGTACTTGGGATGCTGGACATAGAGGCCTGTCTGGCTGCTGCCCCATACGATTTTCCGGTAGACTCCCTGGGGGGTAAGGGTTCCGCCGATGGTGATGTCCGCGTCATTGGCCAGGCGCCAGGGGTACTCGGACGCATGAGCGGCTAGCGCCCAGGGTCCTTTCGCAAGCTCCGGATCCCCCTGCTCAAAAAATTTGCTCTTGCCGATGCCCGCCTCGCCGATATAGTCCACAGCCGTCCAAGTAAAATCGCCGATGACATAGGGAAGGCGCTCCACCAGCTCCCATACCTTGTCGAACTGGTTGGGGAAGCTCTCCGTGCCCAGGATGACGCGCTCCGGATAGCGCTGCCCCGCGTATTCGTAATGGCTGTCCATATAGTTGTAGCCCACCACGTCCAGACAGTTGCAGAAGCTCTCCGTCCGATCCTCCCAGGCGCCGTCCATCTCCCCGGAATCCTCGTTCTGGGCATTTCCCTGCCGCTTTGCCGCCATCTGCTCCAGGACGCTGGCATCGTCCAGCCCCGACCACATGGAGCAGAGCCCGTTGGCCACCAGCCTGGTGGAATCCAGGCTGCGCACGTAGGCTGCCAGCTCCTCGGCAAGGGCGTACCCATTCCCCATGCCGCCCCGCTCTTCCACCTCATTGCCCGTGGACCAGATCAGGATACTGGGATGGTTGCGGTCGCGAAGGATGAAGCTTTCCATGTCCTCCTTCCAGTCCCGGGCGAAGAACTGGCTGTAGTCGCCCGGCTGCTTGCTGTGGCCCCAGGCGTCGAATGCCTCGTCGAACACATAGAGCCCCAGGCGGTCGCACGCCTCCAGCAGCTCCCTGGAGCCGGGATTGTGGGCCAGGCGCACCGCATTGAAGCCCGCCTCCTTCAGCAGGCCCAGCTTCCGGTATTCGCCGTCCCGCAGGGACACCGCCCCAAGCAGGCCGTTGTCATGATGGATGCAGCCGCCCTTCAGCTTCACCGTCCTGCCGTTGACCTGCAGGCCATGGACCGCGTCCGCCGTGACGGTGCGGATGCCGAAAAGGGTCTCCGCCTCATCGCAGATGCCCTCCAGGGCGGCCTCCCTGTCCAGGGCCACGCCGAAGGCGCCCATGTCCTCCACCTGTGCCCTCACCCGGTACAGATTGGGATGCTCTGCGTCCCAGGTCAGGGGCCTGGGCACGGTCATGGGGATCCTGGCCACTGCCGTGCTGCCGGCCTTTACCAGGAGAGATCGGAAGAGCACACGTCTGAAC
>NZ_CAPDXS010000026.1:20478-44722 GCF_948601915.1 uncultured Acetatifactor sp.
TTACCAGGAGGACGGTATCACGCGCCATTACAGTCGTCCCGCCGTCTTTCCCGCCATGTGCCCGTTGGCTGTCCACAGCCGTCCCGCCTGTCCGGCGCTCCTCCGGGCCCGCCGCCCTGCCGTCTGCCAGGCAGACGTCCCGTCCGTCCCCTTCCTTCCGGCCCTCCTCAATCAATGCGGCCCTGACCCTGACCTGATGGTCCCTGGCGAGCCGGTTCCGCAGGGTCACCTCCACCATGACGCCGGCGCTCTCTGCCCGGTCCGGCCTCCCCTGTTTTCCCCGGTCTCCCGCCGGTTCCCCAGCCTCCGCACCAGTTCCGGTACTGTTTCCGGCCTCTGCACCGGTTCCGTAGTCGATCCGCTTCGTATAGGCGAAGATCCCGTCCGGCTCCACATGCAGGGGCTTCACATGGGACAGCTCCACCCGGCGGTAGATGCCCGCGCCTGTGTACCACCGGGAGTTGGGCTGCATGCTGGGGTTCACCGTCACCGTCACCCGATTGTCCCCGCCGAAATACAGTGCGTCCGTGATATCCACGGAGAAAGGCGTATAGCCGTAGTGGTGCCGCTTCACCAGGCTTCCGTTGACGGATACGGACGCGTTCATCATCACCCCATCGAAATGGAGCCAGACCCGCTCTCCCTGCCACTCCTCCGGCACATGGAAATACTTCGTATAAGTCCCCACCGTCCCCGTGAAGTACCCCATGGCCGCTGCCGCCGGGGCAGATTCCTCCACATCGCTTTCGATCATGTAGTCATGGGGAAGCTGCACCCGCCTTCCGTCCTGCATCAGGCCGCCCTGTCCCTTGGCAAAATACCAGTCCCTGTTCCAATTCTCCCGCTTCATCAGCAGATACCTCCTTCGCTTTGCTTTTTGGCGATTTGTGATCAGTGCCTGTTCTGTTATTTATACTGCGCACCGGTTAAATTTGCAGCGCAACCCGACTGCAGACCGCCAGCCAAGTACTTTCCCGGAGACACCACTGTAAATCCTGGCGGGTTACAGTTCACGGCTTTGCCGTAAACTGTAACATGATGCACACAAAATGAGCAAAAGAGCTCATTTTGGCGCATGCTGTCTCGGGATTTTCATGCAAAATACGCATGAAAACACCTCGCGGCGGCACCGAGTGAACAGTAACCCTGGCGGTCTACAGTATATGATAAAAAATCAGAAAGCTGCTGACAAGGACGATATTCTGCTGTATGATGGATGAGAGGGACGATTTGCACGATTTTCCGGACGGCCTGTCATTGCCCTTCCCGGGAGCGGAAGGCTGCGGGCCCCCGCATACCGAATCAAATCCTGTTGCCCAGGGCGATGGCGATCGCCCGCGGTCCCCGCATACCGAAGCAGACTCGAAAGGAGACACCCATGGCTGACTGGCGCTTGCAATTGACTGAGGATTCCCTGCGCAGGATCCGCCCCGCCTTCCCCACCCTGGCGGAACGGCTTGCCGCCTATGAGGATTTCTATTTTCCCGCAGGCTCTAAAAAAGCCCTCTCCGGCGAGGAGACGGCTCCGGAGCAATGGACGGGGCAGGGCTTCCCGGAGAGCGCGGCTCTGGATATCCGCCAGACCCAGTCCCCCTTTTCCACATTGCTGTGCTTCTATGACACGGCGGGCAATGAGTATACCTTCAGCCGGGCAGGCATGCGCCACATGCGCCGCACCCTCCCCTGGCAGGGCCATTACCACACCCATGACTATATCGAGATACTCCTATGCCTCAAAGGGAGCTTTAGGCAGATCCTCTTGGGCGAGCCCCGGACCTTCGCCGCCGGGGAGGTGGTCATCACCGACAGGAACCTGGAACATGCGGATATGCTGGAGGGAGAGGCAGACACCGCGGTGCTCTTCCTCTCCCTCCAGGCCGACTATCTGGATCAATTGCTGTCCTCCCATGGCTCCCAGGACGATTTGCAGCGTTTTTTCTTCCATGCGCTCCAAAAGCAGCGCAAGGAGCAGAGCTATATCCACCTGCGCCCTGACCGGGAACCCTCTCCTGCCCAGGCTCCTGGCCTCGCCGCGGATGGCAGCGGCAATCTACAGCTCTCCCGCCTCTTAGAGACCCTGATAGAGGAAGACTATTTCCCCGGCCCGGGCAGTGAGGACATCATCCGCGGCAGCCTGGTGCGGCTCCTCTCCCTGCTCTGCCGCCGGTACTCCACCAGGCTCCACAGCTCCGACCAGGAGAGCAAGGAACGGGCCCTCCTCTATGAGCTGGAGCGGTACATCCGCCTCCATTCCGCCACCGTCAGCGCCGCCGGGCTGGAGGAGAACTTCCATTACCACCGCAATTTCTACAGCCTGCTGCTGCGGAAATACCGGGGAACCACCTTCCGGGAATACCTGCAGGACATCCGCATGCAGCATGCCGCCAGGCTGTTAAGAGATACCCGGCTTTCCGTCAGGGACATCGCCCTTGCCGCGGGCTATCACAACAGCAGCCATTTCTACCATCTGTTCCAACGGCATTTCGGCGTGTCACCGGCCACTTACCGGGCGGATGCGTGATCTATCCATATTCGCACAGGCGAAATCATAAGCCGGCCGAAATGCGTCACGGTGGAGCCGCCTCAGCCGCAGCCATCCACGCCGCAATGGAATCCGCCGCCGGAGGCCTCCTGCCCCTGCTGCAGAATCTGAATCATCTCTTCCTTCGTATAAGTCTCCACGGCAACCTGCTTCCCGTCCAGATAGACCGTGGGGACGCCGGACACCTGCAGCACGTCCCTGGAGTACGCCGTCTCCTCCTTCACCTTATCCGTGTAGGTTCCCCGGAGCAGCGCTCCCCTATAGCCCTCCACGTCCAGCCCGGCCTCTCCCGCTATGCCGCACAGCACCTCCAGCTCTCCGATGTCCAGCTCCTTCTCGAAATAGGCCCGGTACACCAGATCCGCATACCGCTCCCCCAGCCCCTTCTCCTGGGCATAATACAGCCCTTCAAATGCAAGCCGCGTATAAGGCCTGGGGCAGACCGCAGGCGGCAGCTTCATGTCGAGCCCCAGGGCCCTGGCGGGCTCCACCAGAATCTGGTAATGCTTCTTGCGCTCCTCATCATGGCAGGTGTCCACCCGCTCCTTGGGCTCCGGCGTCAGCTCCAGGGGCTGCACCCGAACCTGGGCCTCCAGCCCCGTCTCCCGCAGGGCCTCCTCCAGCGCCACCTTTGCCACCAGGCAATAGGGGCATACAAAATCCGTCACAAATAAGATGTCCAACATGTCCTCTTCTCCTCTGTCAAATCGAAATTTTTTTAACTTCTTCCCGTGTAAGCTCTGCCAGCTTCTTACCACATTTCTTCGCATATCTTGATAATTCAAGCAAGTTTACATGACAAGATGGTGCATTGACATATGGGCTTGGCTGTTCATAGTACCCCCGCTTCACAATAGAATTCTCCAAGAATTTAGGTCGCATTCCATTCATAATGATACACCTCCAGTAAACTTTTTGCCTGTTCCTCATCGATAAAAAACTGATATTGGTGAAGCATCCCCAGATACTCCGCATGGAATACATCCACATAATGCCTTAACAGTTCTTTATTTGCGGCAAATCCATGAACAGCTCCTTCATATCCCCATTCAATAGATTTATCGGCAGCTATGGCAAAAAGGTGGCCACCTATACCAATTGATATATCGATGCAGCCTTGTTCCATTGATGCCATACCCCTTCCCCCTCACCCATATAAAACCTCTGCACAGATGCCCCTGTACAGCCCATCTGTCCATGCCGCATATCACAAGACTCCCCTTCATTACAGCTCCATCCGGCCTTCGATTCCGTCAAAGTCCACCACCCTCACGCTGCCGTCCTTCATCCGCAGGGCCACCGGCCCGAAGCTGCCGCACCTCTCCGGATCCGCGTAGGACACTTCCTCCACGGGGAACAGCTCCTCCCGGCGAAAGTCTTCATGGCTCTCCTTGGTGATGACCTGGGAAATCAGTACATAGGGTTCAAAGCCGCCGTAGTGCTTCCTGCGTTCCATGGAGGCGTACAGGACGAGGGACTTCTCGGAATCCGGGTTCGTTCCCCTGCTGCGCATCAGGGACAGCTCCTGCCAGCCGTCGAAGATGGTCATGGCCATCTGCTTCTCCCGGCCTGTGGCATCCCGGCCTTTTAAGATGATGGCCTTCGCGCCGCCGCAGGTCTCCTCGAAGATTTCCGTGCCGTTGTCCGGGAAGCCGTAGGAGCCCAGGGACAGGCGCACCGGCGCTTTGTACAGCCGCAGCCTGTCTACCCGCAGGATGCCGTAGGGCACCGCGAAGTCCGCCAGATTGATGGCCTGGATCCAGTGGCACTCCGTCTCCAGATTGTAGCCGAAGAACTGCCTGCGGTACAGGATGCCGTCCCGCTGTCCGTGCCAGAACGTGACATTGGCCCTGGCAGATGCAGGCTTTTCGCCGGACATTGCCTCTGCCGGCTTTGATGCCTGAGACTGGGGCGTTTCTGTCCGGGCCGCAGACCCGGCCTGCGCCCTCCCCGATGCGGGGCCGTCCCGCAGCACGTACTGCTGGGCCTCCACCCAGGCAATGTCTTCGTCGGCAAAATCTCCTTCCCCCGCAGCCTGTTTTCGCCCGGCCTCAATGCTTTTCGGCTCTCCTGCCTCCCTGCCGCTTCGTCCCTGCGGCATTTCCGTCTGCCCTCCTGTCGCTGTCCCCAGCCCATCGGGCTCCGCCTCCCAGGGATACTTGGTGTTGTAGCAGAGCTTGGAGTAGTTCCACATCCCGTGGACGTCCCCAGGGCGCTTCACCACCTTGCCCGTCCGCAGGATGGTCTCCCCGTTGGCCTGATGGTTGGAGAAGCACAGGGCCGGGCCGTCCAGGCAGGTCACCTTGACCTCTTTCTCTCCCAGCTCTTCCCACGTACCGTTATTCTCCTTCGCCGTCCAGAAAGGATGCTCCGCCGGCAGATGCAGGCACAGGAAGGCCTTGCCCAGCCAGAGCGGGGACTCCGCGCAGGAGTATCCCTGCACCAGCGGCGAGAATTGCCCGTAGAAGCCCAAAGTGGGCACCCCCTGGTAGAGGAAGTCCTCCCTGCCCAGGAACTGCATCAGAGATCCCGAGGAAATCCGCCTGGCCCTCCCGGGATTGGCTTTCCCCCGGGGCATCATCAGGTTCCCGTCAAAGGCGCTGGTGGCGGCGTTGCGGTATATGTTGCTTCGCCCCCACATGTTCGTCCAGCCGTCCCTGTCAAAGAAGTCCCCGTAGGTCTCCATCAGCTTATCGGAATTCTCTTCAAACCGTCTGGCAATGTACGGTTCGTTCTCATACCCGTACCATAAATTCCAGATAGGCCCATATACATTGAAGGCCCAGCAGGAATAGTAGTCGAAGGAATGCCCGTCCCGATACCAGCCGTCCCCGGCATAGTAGGCCAAAACGGCCTGGGCATGGTCGCGCATGATGTCCCTTTGGATGGGATACCCCTCCATATGCAGGAACGCCATGTCCAGCATGTTGAACAGCCGCCAGTTCTGGGGCACGGTGCCGGCGTGGGCGTAGCTGTCCAGGAACGCCGCGATTACGTCCTTCTCCGCCTTCGTATAGGTATCCCAAATCTGCTTTTTGCTGACCCACAGGCAGATTACCAGAGCGCAGGTCTCCACGGTCTGCTGGAAGGTCCGGAAAGAATCCCCGTCTCCCGCGATCCGCTGCTGATCTTCATAGGTGCCCACATAGAGCGGATCCCCCTTGGTGCACACCCGCAGGACCTGATTTTTATAATATTCCGCGCACGGATATCCGCATACCCGCAGATCCGGTATATTGGCCATCACAGGGGCCGCGATGAAGAAGGAGCGCGTCAGCCCCTCGAACACCTCCGCAGTGCGCTGGATGGCCTGGGCCTCCCGGGAATCCTTTTGGTGGGGATAAGTGATCTCCGTCTCCTTCCTGGGCATGACCACCGGCTTCTGGAAATCGCCTATATTTGAAAAAATCCCCTCCAGCATGTATATGCCCGCCTCCAGCCAGCTCTCCCGCGTCAATCCTGTATAGGGGCTCAACTCATAGTCCAATGTCTTAGGCATGAACTTCATCCCGGCACCTCCCTATCTGTTCTTCCGCATGTTCTCCAGAAACACCATCAGGTCTTCCTCCGGCATGGGCTTGGCATAATAGAATCCCTGAATCCTGTCCAGCCTGCGCTCCTGCGCGCTCCGCACCTGAACCTCCGTCTCGACGCCCTCTGCCACGATGCTGCAGTCATTTTCATGCATGATCTCCGCCAGCAGACCGATCGTCTTCAGCCCCTTGTCCGTCTCGACCATCATCCGTATCAGGGACTGGTCGAATTTGATCACCTCAAAGGGCAGCGCCAGCACGCTGGACAGATTGGAATAGCCTGTCCCGAAATCGTCCAGGTAAAAGTGGATTCCTTTCAGGGCCAGGCATTCCATCACCTTCCTGACCTCCGCGAAGTCGTCCGTCACAGTCCTCTCCGTAATCTCGATCCGCAGGCGGGAGCCGTCCAGACGGTATTTCTCCAGGTTCTCCTCGATGCGCCTGATGAACGTAGAATCCAGAATCTGCTGGCCCGTCATGTTCACCGACACCGTCCCGATCGGCAGGCCCGGATGCCCTCCCAGAAAGCGGCACACCTTCTCCAGCACGATCCAGCTGATCCCGTCGATCAGCCCGTTCTCCTCCGCCATGGGGATGAACTCTCCCGGGGAGAGGAAAGCGCCGTCCCTGGTCACCAGCCTGACCAGCGATTCCGCCGACGTGAACCTTCCCTCCCCGCAGTCATAGATAGGCTGGTAGTATATCTGGAAGGTCCCCTGCTCCACCGCGTACCGGACCTCCTCCATCACGTACCGCCTGTGCAGCATGTCCTCGTTCAGCCCCTCGCCGAAAAAGAGCACGCCCTCCCTGGCCTTGTCCTGGAACACGGAGACCGCGTAGTTCATCTTGTCCACCAGGTCGTTCTCCGTATCCCGCAGCTTCAGCGGGAAGTGGACGACGAAAGCCTTCGCCTGGACCTCGTGCAGCTCTCCCCTGTCCTCTATGGGCCAGGGCTCCTGGAACCGCTTCTGGATCCGCGCCGTCAGCTCCTCCACCCGGATCCTGTCGTCCTCCGGCCCCAGGAGCGTCAGCCGGGAATTGGCGATCCGGTAGGCGCTGTATGCCGGATCCACCCCGCGCAGGTATTCCGCTATGGCCCGAAGCAGCCCGTCCCCCACCGTGGCGCCATGCTTCCGGTTGATCCGCATGAGCTGAGTCAGCTGTATCAGCACCATATGCCTGCCCTGTCCGGCAGCGGCGCTTCTGCGCACATCCGCGAAGAAGGTCACCCTGTCCTTCAGCCCTGTCATGGAATCATAGGTAATTTCATTTGCATCCTTTCCTGCCATGTGTGTGTTCTCCTTATCCATGTCGCTGTTGTGTATAAATTCATCATAGAACAGCGGAGCCAAAATGTCAAATATTTCAAAAGGGGCCGCCGTACATATACGACAGCCCCTTCCCCTCAGACTACGCCCTTCTGCAGCATGACATTGGCGTACAGCGCGCCCTCCCCGGTGGCTACGATGGCATACGCCTTTGCGGCCTCCTCATAGAAGGCGAACCGCTCAATGTGGCCGATGGCCTCCGGCCCCCTGGCGTCGGCGGCCTTTACAAGCTTCTCGTACTCCCCCCAGATCGGGGTATCCACCTTGTCCCCGGGCACCACCTCCATCAGGTTCACGGGCTTCTCCACATAGGTGTCCAGCGGGAACAGCTCCAGCACGGCCTCCAGGACCTCACAGGCCCCATGCCCGTCCATGCGGATCACTTTGGCGTCCTTCCCCACGGATTCGGAGGGGAAGTTCCCGTCTGCGATTACAATCCTGTCTCCATGCCCCATCTCGCACATCACCTTCAAAAGCTCCGGTGACAAAATCTTCGGTATTCCTTTCAGCATCCCTTTTTCCTCCATTCTTTTTTCGATGTCAGGTTTGCGGCCGTGAAGCCTCGTCCAGCACCTGCCTGGCCGCACGGATCTTCTCCCGGGCAGTGCGGAAAATTTCGTACTCCCCCAGCCCCGGCACGCCCATGGACACCTCTTCCTTCCGGTAGGCCATGCCGCTGTCCAGCACCGTCTTCCCCGACATATGGTAGCTGGATGCCCCCGTGGCGGGAACCATCTGCCGGATCACGGCGGCGTCCACGCCGCCCCCCGCCATGATGTCCACCTGGCCGGCGCTCTCCCGCACCAGGTGGCCGATCAGTTCCCGCCCCTGTGTGCAGTCGGCCTTCTGGCCGGAGGTGAGGATGGTCTGGACTCCCAGGCCCTTGGCCTGCTCCAGGGCCTCATAGGGGTCCGCGCACATGTCGAAGGCCCGGTGAAGGGTCATGGACATGTCCCCCGCCGCCTCCCTGAGGGCCTTCATCCGCTCCGTGTCCAGGGAGCCGTCCGGCAAAAGGCATCCCACCACCACGCCCTCCGCGCCAAGTCGCCTGTACAGCTCCACGCTGCGCAGGATGATGCCGAACTCATGCTCCGTGTACAGGAAGTCCCCGTACCGGGGGCGGATCAGCACATGGATCCTGGTGTCCGTCAGCTCCCTGACCTTCTCATACAATGCCTGCTCCGGGGTGGTGCCGCCGATGATCAGGTTGGCGCACAGCTCCAGCCGATCTGCCCCTCCCCCTGCGGCCTCCACCGCGGATTCCGGGGAATCCACGCATGCCTCTAAGATATATTTTTTCAACCTGCTCTCCTCCTCTTTTTACCTCTTTCGCCGTTTATTACTTTTCGCTCTGCCGTTTATGTGGCGGCGGATGGCTTTTCCTCCTCCACTCCGTAGATTCCCGCCAGCCAGTAGATGACATGGGACGCGAAGCCGTGGTTGCAGCTGGCATAGGGGGTATCGTTCTCCCACAGGGTGCCTGTCAGGTCGGCCATCTTGGCAAAGTATCCGCGGATGTTGTCCACCACATCCTGGTACAGGCCTTCCCGGTACAGCAGCTCTATGCGCAGGTAGTTGCCGATGAAGGCGTTGGCATGGGCCACCTCCGGGTAGAGCCCCAGTTCCCTGCGCCTTGGGCCGAAGCCGCGCAGCAGCGTCTCCCACAGCGCGCCGTCCTCTTCCCTGGTGGCCGTGCCGGTGAAGAAGGCGTAGTATTGGCAGACCTCCGTACAGTTGCCCGGGTTCTCAAGGCCGCTTTCCGTCCTGCGCTCATTGTCCGTGTAGAATGTGCCCTGGAGGGAGCGCTCTCTGATGACTTTCCGCATCCACGCCGCCTTCTCCCGCAGGCCCTCCTCCCCGTAGAGGGCGGCTACAGCCTCCAGCATCCTCATGTACAGCATGTTGGTGGGGAAGTTCACGTCCTGCACCACGTCGGGATCATTGGCCCTCGACCACTCCAGGAAGACCCATCCATCCAGCTTCTCCAGCAGGCCGTGCTCGTTCTCAAAGGGGGCAAGGTAGTCCACCAGTCCCATGACCCGGGGTCTCGCCCGGTCAATCAGTTCCCTGTCCCCGCTGCGCTCCAGGTACTCCTCCAGCTCCAGCACGAACCACATGGCCCAGTTGGGGATGAAGAGGCCGTCATTGTGGTCGGACGGGTAGCACATGGGGAGCATCCCCTCCGGCAGATAATCGAATTTCTCCGCCAGGAGAAAATTGTCCAGGAAAGCCCTCTCCTCCAGGCATTCCCCGGTGAGCACATGCTCCACCCGGGACGTGAAGAAGCTGTCGCAGAGCCACCCTGCCCGCTCTCTGGACGGGCAGTCCATGAACACGTCCACGGCGTTGGAGAGATAGGATTCCCGGGCGGCCCGACAAATCTTCTCCAGCTCCATGTCCCCGGAAAGCTTCACCCTGCGGGGCACGGGCGGGTGCTTGTACTCCACCAGGCCCAGCTCCTCCAGCACGGCCTCGCCTTTTACGGCTATCTGGATGTATTTCATGGTGTAGGGCGCAAAGGTCAGGATATCGTGGCATCCTGGATCCAGGGTGTATTTGAAGAGATTGTAGGCGTTCATACGCAGGAAGTTCAGCTTTCCGTCCAGCAAGACCTCGTCGAACATCAGGTATACGGTGCAGGGGTGCTGGCAGCTCACCTGCAGGCGGATGAAGCCTGTGGCGTTGAAGGGAAGCTCGTACAGGCCGTAGCCGTTCTCCAGGGGCAGCGGGAACGGCTGGCCCGGCAAAGCCGTCTGTGACGGCAAAAAGGCCATGCTCTGGCCCTCGTCCGACAGCCGCTCCTCCAGCTCCTGGGAAAGGTAGCCTTTCAGCGTATTCCCCAAGCTCTTTGTCTCCCAGGAGAGCACGGGCTTCGGCATGATTGGCTGAAAGTCCACGCGGCCTGTCTCCACCAGGGCTTTGGCGGAGAGCCTTTTGAACTCCGGCATCCTGACGCTTCGCCGCAGGAACCTTTTGCCGGGCTGGACGGCGAGGTTCAGGGGCTGCTGCGGATTCTCCCAGGCGCTTTCCGTATAGAAGCTTCTGTTCTCCGCCCGCAGGCGATAGCACTCAGCGAAGGCCCTCTGAAAGCTGTAGCGCTGCACCCTCTGCACCCTCTGCTTCAGCTCATGTATGTTCAGCCCCTCCCCCGCGGTGCAGGCAATCACCTGGCCTCCCTGAAGGTATTCCGCCGCCAGGAACGCGGGCTGATCCAGGGTGTCGAAGCTGTTCACGTTATAGCCCACCACCTCTATCACAGCCACGTTCTCCGGCTGGGTCAGCTTCCCGGAAAGGGGGATCTCGTCTACATTGTAGAATCCGTGGGCCGCTCTGGCCGGGCCCGCGCACACGAACCTGCCGTTTATCCAGAGGCGGTATATCGATGAAGCCGCCAGGTGCAGCTCCACGGCCCCTGCCGGGATCACCGCCCGGAAGGCCAGCTCGCAGTTCATCTCCTCCTCACGGCCCCTGGCCCAGACAGCCTGGGCCCGCTTGAATTTATAACACTCCATGGTCTCCTCCTATGCTGTCAGCCGCCGTCATAAATCAGGGCCGCCGCAAAGCGGCAGCCCCTTTCCATATGCGCCGGCCCGGCTGTCGTCAAACTGCCGCAAGCCCGGAAGAATGCCTGTACCTCGGGCAGCCTCCTCACGCTCCGTACACTTCCGCCACGTATCTTCTCAGGTTCTCCAGGCCGATGGCCACACCCTTCAGGCAGTCCTCCATGCCCTCGAATTCGATGGCTATGTATCCGTCATATCCTGCACCCTTCAGGGCCCGCAGACACTGTACTACAGGTACGTCTCCGTGTCCCACCACCGTGCCGCGCAGGAAATTGCCGCCCCTGGAGAGGAAGAAGCCCTGGCCCGGATCGGCCGCCTGGCCGCTCTTGACGATGAAGTCCTTGGCATGGACGTAGAATGCGTAGGGTGCGCATCTGCCCACCGCCGTCACCGGGTCGTCGTCCACGCACAGGAAGTTGCCCATGTCCACCAGCTGGCCGAAATTATCGTTGGCCACCGTGTTGATCAGCTTCTCCACCCGCAGGCTGTCCTGAGAGATGAAGCCGTGGTTCTCCGTCATGGTCTTGATGCCCTTCTGTGCCGCATACTCCGTCACGGCCAGGCAGCCCTTTGCCAGGCGCTCCAGGACATTGTCGTATCCATGGTAGGTTCTGTTCGGAATCGCGAATATCGTATCATGGCGCATGGTGGGGCAGCCCAAGATGGCGGCGATGTCCACCTGGGCTTTCAGGCGCTCCACCTCGGCCTCCAGATTGCCCTCGCTGCCTCCTAACAAGTCCGCTCCCACGGCATAGTTGGAGATGGCCAGGCCCACCCTGTCGGCCTCCGCCCGGAGCTTTTTCGCGTACTCTGCCGGGTCTTCATCCTTGGGGAACACGAAGTCCACGTACTCGATTGCATCGAAGCCCATCTCCTTTACCTTTTCGATGCAGGAAAAGGGCGTGAGCCTGCCGTCCTGGATATACTGCATGAAGCTATATACACTGACAGAAAATTTCATCTCGAAGTCCTCCTATTCATGACAATAGAAAGCCTGCTTTCTATTGTATTATACTGCTTAACGATTTCACTTGCCGTGAAACCAGACTGCATAACGCTGACTGGTTCAATCGCTTGATTGCATTAGGCAGTATTCAGCGTTATGCAGTATAAGTCGCTGCGCTTCCTATTTTACCTCATCAAACCATTCAGGAAATCTACGGCCAGGCGGATATCCTTCTCCGGGTCGTCGCCCACCTCGCGCTCGATGGTCAGGAACCCGTGATAGCCTATCTCGTCCAGGGCCTTCAGATAGTTCCCAAAGTCCACGCCGCCCTGTCCCAGGGGAAGCTCCGCGAAGGAAGGGCTGGCCAGCATCTCAGCCTCCACAAGGCCATAGACCTCCTCGGGGTCGCGGTAGTAGTTGCGTACGCCGTCCTTGGCATGGGTGTGCACGATATAGTCCTTCAGATTATGTACCGCCTGCACAGGGTCGTCGCCGGTGACCATGATTAGGTTGGCGGGATCTAAGTTCACCGCAACGCCGGTGGAGTGGAGGCCGTCCAGGAACTGCTTCAATGTAGCGGACTCCTCGGGTCCTGTCTCGATGGCGAAATGCGCGTTCAGAGAATCCGCGTACTCGGCCAGCTTGAAGCATGCCTCCTGCATGATCTTGTAGCGGTCATGGCCAGGATCCGCGGGGACTACGCCGATGTGGGTGGTGACGATGTCCGTCTCCAGATCCTTGGCCAGATCCAAAATCCGCATGGACCTCTCAATCAGTCCCGGATTCAGCTCGGCATTGTGGAAGCCCTTTCCCAGATCCCCGCAGAGGGCGGAGAACACCAGCCCCTCCGACTTCACCATGTCCAGAAGCTCTCTCCTCTTCCCACCTGTGAGCTGCTCTGGGGCATGCTCGCCGTCCACCGCGTACATCTGTATGCCTGTCGCGCCAATCTCCTTTGCCTTCTTAAGCGCCACCGGAGTGGGCAGCCGGAAGGATTCCAGCATTACGCCGATAGAAAAATCGTACATATTTCCATTCCTCTCTTTCCTTGAATTTGCCGGATTGACTTTCACGTTTTTCCATGTGCTATCAGTATATACTATTTCGGACGGAAGATAAAGAGTTAATTTACTTTTTTTACTAAAATGCCCCGCCAGATTCCAGGTTCGAAATCATGACGGGGCAGCTTCAATATGTTTCAATATGTTTCAATCTACTTCAATACGTTTCCATCTCATTCCGCTAAATACATCTTCAGGCCGTCTTCTATCTTCTGTACGGTATCCTCCCTGGACCGGGAGCCCTCCAGATAGCCGCCCAGGGCCTCGATCAGCACCTCCCGGATCTTCGCGTCCTCTCCCACAGGCTTATCCAGCCCCTCGCACAGGGCGACCAGCCGGTCCGCCGTCTCTTTGGAGTAGGGCTCGCTCTCGAACTCTACAAAGCTGCCGTCGTCCCCTGCCACGGAGGTCACCATGGCGAATTCCGAGCGGTCCTTCATCGCCTGATGCTCCATGGACTTGCGGTTCACCGGGAAGCCGTTGTACTCCAGGTTCTGGATCTCCTCCGACAGGGCGAACCGCAGGAAGTCCTTCGCCCTGTCCACATACCGGCTCTTGGCGCAGATTCCCGCCTGCACCAGGGGCTCGAAGCGGTTCTCAAAGGCCGTGAAGTCCCCCTTGATATAATCCACCATGGACATGGACAGCATGCCGTCCGTAAAGCCGCTCATCCGGCTGAGGGCGAACTTCGCCTTCCCGGCCAGGCCGAATACGCCGTAGGACGTGACGTCCTCAGGATTTGACGCCACAATCCCGCAGTTGTCCCCGATCGCTTTCAGGTACTCCAGATACCTCCCCATAGCCTCCCTGTCCAGCTGCTTGCCGTCCACGATCTCGGCGCAGAAATAGGGGTAGAACTCATCCACCAGCCCGGCCACCGTCCGGGATGCCATATAGGGCTCCTCCGCCCGGGACAGGAACTCTGCCAGGGACTCCATGGTGGCCATATCCTGGACCGTAATGTCCCTTCCCAGGGCCAGGTCCATGGCGAACTGCAGGGGCACCACGTACCGCTTGCCGTCCTCCCGTCTGTATATGCCTGTAATATTGGACAGAAGCTCCCCGCTCTCCTCCATGGGGCCCACCACGTCCTCCAGATCCGCCAGCAGGCCCTTGTCCGCGTAGGAATCCATGTCCAGATGATCCATCATCACGATGTCCGGCGCCTCATCCCCCATGAGCATGGTGTTCAGCTCCTGGTACACGGCATTGTAGTCAACGCTGTCCGGGTAGTAAGCCGGATACACGTTATGGATCTCAATCAGCACCTCCGGGTGGGCCTTGTGGTACTTGGCCGCCGCCTGGTTCAGCAGGGAGCTCTCGTACACGGTATAGAGCTTCAGCACCTCCGTCACCTCCGACACCGCCTCCGGGTCATACTCATAGCGGTTCAGCTTCTGCCCCTCCTCCGACTCGAACAGGGCGTAGACGCTCCCGTCCTCAAACGCCGCGAAATCCGTGCACCACAGATCCGACATGGCGAAATCAGTCTCCTGGCCGGACACAAGCAGCTCCCACTGCCCCGGCTCAGCCCCGGGATCCATGCGGAACAGCCCGTCCTTGCTCCCGGCGATCAATGTGCCGTCCGGAAGCGCCGCCAGCGCCAGGCTGACATTGCTGCTGAAGGTCATCATCCTGTCTCCGCTTTCGGACGCCCCGGAATCGGATGCGGGATAGGGAATCTGCACCGCGCCTGCGGCCTTGCCGCCCTGGCGCTTCTCGATATAGCCGCCGACTCCGTCAGAGGCCCGCAGATAGGCATTCTCTCCGTCCGCTATCACGCCGCCCTCATAGAAAACGGCGGGCTTCTCGGTTTCTATTACGCTTCCGTCTTCCCCTGACAGAATGTCCACTGAGGTGTAGGAGACGGCGACTATATTGCCGTTGTCCAGCACCGCCAGGCCCTGTACCATTTCATAGCTGCCGAATTCCTCATTGGGGACTGTCCACTTCTGAGGCGTGATCTCCACCGCCGCGCCTCCCTCGGCTTTATACAGATGCCCCCTGTAGTCTTCCTCGCCCTCCGCCAGGTAGCCGGCATACAGATACTGTCCGCCGTCCTTTCCCTGGGCCAGCCGGACATCCAGCCAGCCCCCAATACAGCGGAATTCCATGTCCGCCAGCCAGCTCTGGGTCACATCCGTCAGGCCCTCCTCCTGTTTCTCCCACTCCCGCAGGACGGCCTTGTCGCCCTCCTCTTTGGTGGCCAGGAGGCGGAGCTTCCCGTCTGCCGTATAGATCTGTACGATTGACCAGCCGTCCAATTCTTCCGGCAGGCTCTCCTGGATCTCCACATATCTGCCCTTGCCGTCCTGTCCGGGGGAACCCCCGTCCGCCGCCTTGGAGCCTTCCGCGCCGCTTTTCGCGCCGTCTCCTCCCGCGCCGCCTTCCCCTGCGCCGTCTCCTCCCGGCGCGCTCCCGCCGCAGCCGCTCAGGGCGCCCGCCAGCAGCGCCGACAGCAGCAGGGCGGCAATCCACCTGACGCCGCGCCCATTCCGCTTTTTCCGCTTCTCCATTCTCTGTTACCTCCTGACTTTATTGGGAATCGCATCTTTCCCGCGATTCCTTATTTACCGCGAACCTGTCTTTCCTTCGCTTCGCGTATCATATCAGGCAGATGTCAAGGAGCTGCGGAGGAGTTGTGCCTAAGTTGTAAAATCCGGAGGGTTCACATTTTTTTCACAAAGCCCCGGGGGCCTTTAATCTTCCGGAGGCTTCGTCTCCAGGTACAGGGCAAGGCACAGGGCCTTCCCGCTCTCCGCCAGGGGCATCCCGGCGTCTACGGCATCCCCGGCCTCCAGGCAGACCGCCATCCGTTGATCCTCTACGCGCAGCCGGAATCCCCAGCCCTCTCCGCCGCCCTGCCCGGGGCTGTCCGTTTCCCCGTCTCCGGCTCCGAAGCTTTCTGTCCCGTTGCTTTCTGTCCCGCCGCTTTCTGTCCCGCCGCCCTCCGTTCCCTGTTTTTCCGTCGCGTATACGGAATCGGACATCCCGGCCTCCGCCATGGAAATCGCATACCCGGCCTCCACGCCAAAGGAATCCGCGTAATCCTCCAAAAGCTCTGTCAGACGCTCCTCATCCGGATGCTCCCCCTCCGGATACGGCAGCGCGATCCATGCCCGCAGCACCTGCCCGGTCACAGCGTTCAGGAACAGCACCGCATCCAGCTCCTCCCCGGCAAAGGACACTTCCCAGTAGCCGGACAGCGGATCCGCCGCCCCCTCGCCGGCCTCCGCCTGGCTATCGGCCCAGAGATAGCAGCTCAGCCTGTATTCTTTCGGAATCATCCCCTCCCTGTCCAGGCGGGGCAGCAGGAAATCCCCAAGCCAGACCATGCCGCTCTGGGTGGCCTCTGTCATGGACAGCTGCCCGGGCACGGGCTCATGGGGGTATTTCTCCGATGCGCTCTCCAGGCACAGCACCGCCCGGCGCAGCTCCTCCTGGCTTAAATCCGCCGCCTTTATCTTCACGTCCACCACGCCGATGCTCTGGGACATCACAGCATCAGTCACGGCCGGGATCCCTACCTGCCCGCCCCCTGACAGAAGCTGCGCCCGCTCTCTGTCCAGCCTGCTCCACAGCGCGAAGATTCCGCCGAAAGCGATGGCGAACGCCAGCGCCACGCCCGACAGATTTACAAGCAAACTCCTTTTATTCTTCATCTACCATCTCCGTCTCCGCACAGGAGAACAGCAGGCTCACCTCTGTCCCCTGGCCCTTTCTGCTCCTAAACTCCAGCCTGCTTCCGTGGATCCTGGCGATCCTGTCGGCCAGGGCGAGCCCCAGCCCTGCCCCGTGCTGCTTCCTGCTCCTGGCCTTGTCCACCATGTAAAAGGCCTCCGTGATCCGGGAGAGCTCTTCCTCCTCCATGCCGCAGCCATTGTCCCTGACGCATATCCGGTATCCCCCCTCCCGCTCCCGGGTCCCTGACAGCGCAAGCCTGGTGCAGCCCGCCTTGACGGAATTGTCCAGCAGGTTGATCAGCAGGGTCTTGAACAGGTCGTACTCCACCCGGATATAGGCCGGATCTGCCCACAGCGCGAATGACACCCCCTTTTCCGCAAAGAAAGGCTCCAGGCCCCCCGCCGCGTCCGCCAGCAGCTCCTCCGCGGCCATCTCCTGCAGAGGGAAGTCCTGCCGCCCCAGAACGGTCAGGTCCATCAGCTTCAGGGACAGGGCCTCCAGACGCATCCCCTCGTTCCAGATGTACCAGGAGGCGTCCCGCACCTCTTTCCTGGAAAGCTCCCTCTGGTAGAGCATATCCGCGTAGCCGATAATAGAAGTCATGGGTGTCTTCATTTCATGGGCGAAATTGGCCACGAAATCCTCCCGCTCCCTGGCCGCCCTGGACAACGCCTCCACCTTCTCCTCCACGGCCTCCGCCATCCGGTTGAAGCTCTCCGCCAGCTCCCCGATCTCATCCCGGCCCTTGACGGCAAGGCGCTCCTCATAGTCCCCCTGGGCCATCCGTCCCGCCGCCCGGGACATCCGCTTCAGGGGACCTGTCAGGAGAGCGGACAGAAGCCCCAGCAGCCCCATCCCCACCAGAACCGCCGCCAAATAGCAGCGCAGGAAATACTGCTGCAGGATCTCCTGCTGCCTCACGGTCTTGCTCACATCCCACTGGGTCACGAAGCGGATTCCGTCCCCCGGGGCTCCAATGTCCCGGGCGGCGCCTTCCGTCTCATACCATGTCCCCTCCTGTGCTGTGCCCAGGTCCGCGGTCTGGGCGTCGGCCTCCTTTCCGGCCTCCTCCATGCCCCGGACAGCCGCCTGCGCCGCGTCCGGAGCTGCCGCAGCTCCAGCATCCGGTCTGGCCTGTACATCAGCCTGCGCCGCATCCGGTCCGTTCTCCTCCCTGTCCCGGCCTTCGGCTTCCACAGCCCCCTGATCTCCGACGTCCCCCTCGTCCCATATCCCGGCCGTCAGCTCCAGCTTTCCCCGCTCCAGCACGCTTCCCACCAGGAGGAAGCTCCCCTCCGGCGTCTCCCGGAACCGGTACACATGGGCATCTTCCGACAGCTCCTCCAGGAAGGAGGCGTCCAGCCCCTCTATCCCGGAATAGAGAAGGGTCCCGTCCCCTGTAAAGAAGGCCGCGGGCAGGCTCACATCCTCCGCCAGGGTACGGAACAGCTCCGCCGCCGATTCCCGGTCAAATATCTGCTCCGCTCCCTTCACGGACCACTTCTCCCCCTCCTCCCCCGAAGAGACAACAGTCCCCCCAGGGGCATCCTCCCACCAGGTGGTGATCTGTCCCCTGTCCGCGGCATCCTCCCAGGATACCGCAAGGGACATCTCGAAATCCGTGTACGTCAGCAGCGCCGACTGGATGGTGAACTTGTCGTATTGGTATTGCTTCAAAGCGAAATCCGCTTCCCTTGCCATGCTGCTTTCCCATGAAAAATGGAGCAGAAAATATCCCGAGACAGAAAATGCCAGACTTAAGACCAAAGTCCCGCATAAAAAGATTTTCGTAAAGAGGCGCATGCTATCCCTCCAGCCTGTAGCCTATCCGGAACACCGTCCGGATCCGATCCTCCCAGCCCAGCTTCTTGCGCAGCCTCTGGATATGGCTGTCCAGCGTCCGGGTCTCCCCGTTGAAGGGCTCCTTCCAGACCTTTTCGTACAATTGCTCCCGATACAGGGCGATGTTCCGGTTCCGCATCAGCTCCACTAACAGGTCGAACTCCTTCACCGTCAGCGTAAGGGCAACGCCGCTCTTGAGCACCTGCCTGGAATCCAGACGGACGCTCACGTCCCCCACCTCCAGCTGCCGCTCTCCCTTTCCCAGCCTGCGCAGCACGGCCTCCACCCTGGCCAGGAGCTCCCCGATCTGGAAGGGCTTTGACAGATAATCGTCCGCCCCGGCCCGCAGCCCCCGCACCTTGTCCTCGATGCTGCCCTTTGCCGTGAGGAAGATCACCGGGGTACCGGTGGGCTTGATGTATTCCAGGAGCTCATAGCCGTCCACCTCCGGAAGCATGATGTCCAGGAGCACCAGGTCGAAGGACTGCCGCTCGATGTAATCCGCGCCCTCCATGCCGTCCCGGGCACAGGTACAGCGGTAGCCCTCCGCGCTTAGGCTCACGCAGATCAGATTGGCAATCGCCTCATCGTCCTCCACCACCAGTATGTCCGTCACAGCGCCACCTCCTGACCAGATTTCCTCTATCATGAACCGATTCTATCATAAAGATGTGTCAAACTTGTAAAAAATCATCATGAAAAACTTTCCTGTGCGGCAAAAGGGCGCGGACAGCCGCCCGCGCCCCGGGAGACCAGTACACCATGCACTGGGATACTAGACCCTGCTCATATCGATCATGCCCTCTACCGCATCCCACTGGATGTCGGGGAGGTTCTTCTGCATCACGTTTGCCGTCTTCTTGTTCTTGGAGCTCATTTTCACCATGTTGATGGCGAAGAGCAGAATAGCGATGAGCACGGCCACGGCCATGATGCCGATAGGCACCCCTAACTGCCAGGACTCCTCGAATCTGCCGGGCTCGCTCTTTATGTAGAAATAGCTGCCCACTGCAAAAATCAGTCCCACGATAACGCTGACGATGGAATTCTCGAAGAGCTTGTTCTTCAGATTCGCCACCGCCCAGGACTGGGGCTTCCCACAATGAGGGCAGATATCATTGAACTCCTTTGCATAGATATGCTTCCCCTCGGCATTCTCGTAGGCCTCCTGCAGAGCGTTCTTCAGCTTCTGGAAAGCCTCCTTCTGCATATTAGCCTCCTCTTTCTGGGAAATTTTCCTGGACATGCTGTTGTGGACTGCCTCGTTGCCGACGATAGTGGCCTGTCTGGTCCCGCTGTCCTTCATGCACTGCTCACACCGGAAGGAATAGGGCACCTTGGCGCTCTCCGTCCTGGTATGCTTGTAATACGAACCCATCTTTTTTATCCTCCTTATGCTTCTCGTAAATGTAACCACACAAGGCCGCCGGTATCTTTATCCCAGCAGCCCTGCATAAGCTCTTCTATATTTATATATCGTCAAAAAAGCATGTCCTGTATACCCCTGAGTACGTTTTTTGATACTTTTTTGCTTAGCGCTGCACCCGCCCGGAGGCATCGCCGCCCGCCAAAGTCTCCACCTCTTTCCGGCTCACCAGGTTGAAATCCCCGGGGATGGTGTGCTTCAGCGCCGAAGCCGCCACGCCGTACTCCAGCGCAGCCTTGAAATCCTTGCCGTCCAGCATCCCGCAGATGACGCCGCCCGCAAAGGAGTCGCCGCCGCCCACGCGATCCACAATCGGATGGATGCTGTACTCCTTGGAGTGGTAGAACTCCTTGGTATCCCTGGAGTAGATGCAGGCGGACCAGCCGTTGTCGGAGGCGGAATGGCTCACCCGCAGGGAGGACACACAGTATTCGAAGTTGTAGTCGGCCACCATCTGCTCAAAGATGGACTTGTAACCGACCAGCTCCAGGTCGCCGCTGGTGACGTCGGTCTTGCCGGGCTTGTAGCCCAGCACCAGCTCCGCGTCCTCCTCGTTCCCGATGCACACGTCCACATACTGCATCAGGTTCTTCATGACCTTCTGGGCCTTCTCGGAGGACCAGAGCTTCTTGCGGAAGTTCAAATCCACGGACACCTTCACGCCGTGCTTCTTGGCCGCCTTCAGGGCTTCCTCGGTAAGGACGGCTGCGGCATCGGACACAGCGGGGGTGATGCCGGTGAAATGGAACCAGTCAGCCCCCTGGAAGATTGCATCGAAATCAAAATCAGCTGCCGTGGCGGTAGAGATGGAGGAATGGGCCCTGTCGTAGACCACCTTGGAGGGCCTCATGGAGGAGCCGCTCTCCAGATAATAGATGCCCAGCCGCTCTCCGCACCTGGCGATATGCTTCGTGCCCACATTGTACTTGCGCAGGGCAGCCACCGCGCACTCGCCGATCTCATTGTCGGGGACCGCCGTGACGAACTCCGCGTCGTGGCCATAATTGGCCAGGGACACTGCCACATTGGCCTCGCCGCCGCCATAGTTGATGTCGAACTCGTCTGCCTGGATGAACTTCTCAAAATTGGGGGTGGACAGCCTCAGCATGATCTCACCCATCGTAATCACTTTAGCCATGTCTGTATCCTTTCTTATCTCAAAACTCCTACTGCCATATCTGAAACATTTGCATATCCGCCCATGCCGCCTGCGGCGTTTTCATCCGCACCAAAGAGATATGCCTTGCGTCCTCTTTGCGGGCATAGAAAATCTTTTTCGCTTATTTCTGTAGCAGATGCACCGCAAACCCTCCAATCTCCTCTTTCAGATAGATGGCGTTGATTTTGCCGTCAGGGCGCAGGATGGGCTCATGGAACTCCGCGCCCAGCACGGTGGTCATATAATTGATGGCCCGCTCGATATAGTTGGTGCGGATGGCGATATGGCCGTGGGTCCCTCTGCCATGGGTATTCAGCACCTCCGCGATCGTGCCCGCGAAGCTGCCGCCGCTGCCCACCTTCACAGGCAGACCGAACAGGAATGCCAGGCGGTTCACAGTCTTGTCGGCCTCTTCCTTGCTCTCCGAATTGATGCCGATATGCACCAGCTCGAAGCCCAGCATGGTCTGGACGGCCTCTCTGGTGAGCTGTTCAATCTTGTCCCACTCTCCCGCGTTAATCAGGTCACCGGGCACCATCCAGGAGCCGCCGCAGGCAATGATTTTGTCAAAATCCAGGTAGGAGGTCAGGTTCTTGGCATTGATGCCGCCGGTAGGCATGAACTTCATGTTCACATAGGGCGCCGCCATGGCCTTAATCTTGGCCAGGCCGCCGGACTGCTCCGCCGGGAAGAACTTCACCACATCCAGCCCCAGCTCGATAGCCTGTTCGATGTCGGAGGGGCTGGAGGTGCCGGGGGTGATGGGCACACCCTTCTCGATACAGTACTTCACCGTCCTGGGATTCAGTCCCGGGCTGACGATGAACTTCGCGCCTGCCGCCACCGCAGCGTCCACCTGCTCCGCGTTCAGCACAGTCCCGGCTCCCACGCACATGTCCGGGAAATTCGTGGTCATGGTCCCTATGGCCTCCGCAGCCGCGTCCGTGCGGAAGGTCACCTCCGCACAGGGAAGCCCTCCCGCGCACAGGGCCTTTGCCAGCGGAAGCGCATCCTCCGCCCGGTCGATCTTCACGACGGGCACGATGCCGATTTTGCTGATTTGCTCTAATACTGCGTTCATTTTCCCTCTTTTCCGCATGACTCGCATGCTAATTTGATATGATTTATTGCCAAACACTTTCCGCTTCTCATGCAGGGTACATCCGCCCTCCCCAGTCCGCTGCCGGAAACTGCCCTGTCTCAGTCCGCAGGCTCCCGGCAGCCCGCACCTGTGGAATCTAGTCTGTTTTCGCACAGAGCCGCTGTGGGACGGCAACGGCGTCGCCCCTGGCACGCACAGTGCGCCAAAGCCCGGAAATCTCTTCCTTCTGGGCTTTGGCGTATATTTTTTAGCTGTTTTTCATTTATGCCAGGACTTCTTTCACCGCCTCCGCGATTTTCCCGCACTTGCAGTTCTCAAAGAAGTACTCCTGGAACTTCCCGCCGGAAAGGGCTCCCTTCACCAGCTCCCTGTCCAGGTTCTTTAAGATGGTCACCATGTCCGTGTGGGTGATCTCCTTGACCTTGTCCAGAATCTTCTTGTTGCGCTGTTCTGGTTCCACCCTCTCAGGGGGATATCCGCCGCCACCGGGCGCGCAGAACAGCTTCTCAAAGATATACTGGAGGTTCAGCTCGCCGCCCCAGCCGAAGTTCTCGGCGAAGGGCAGGGCCACGCAGTTGCCGTCGTTCACCTGGGAGAACAGATAGGCGTCCAGCGGGGACTCGATATGGCCGCAGAGCACCTTGGGGAAGGAGTTGCAGGCCAGCATGGCGCCCTCCCCGGTGCCACAGCCCGTAATGACATAATCAGCAGCACCGGAATTCAGCAGCACCGCCGCCAGGATACCGTTCTGGACATAGGTCAGGGAATTGGGATCCTCCGCGCCGCACATGCCGTAATTGTACACCTCATGTCCCATAGGCTCCACCACCTTCTTCAGGGTGGAGCAGATAAGCTCGTTCTTAGCCGCCTGGCTATTCTCATTAATCAATGCGATTTTCATAGAACCCTCCTTCACATAACTATTAGCAGCTTGGTGCAAAACAAAGCGCAAAAGTCGCGCTTGAAGAATGCCCGCACTTTGGGCATTCTTCTGTGTGAGACTCACACACTTTTATTGCGGCTGCTTGCCGATGTAAGCCAGGATGCCGCCGTCCACGTACAGGATGTGGCCGTTCACCGCATTGGAGGCCTCGGATGCCAGGAACACGGCGGGGCCGGTGAGCTCCTCGGGCTTCAGCCACCTGTTGGCAGGGGTCTTGGCACAGATGAACTGATCGAAAGGATGCCTGCTGCCGTCCGGCTGCACTTCCCGCAATGGCGCGGTCTGGGGTGTCTCGATATAGCCCGGTCCAAGGCCGTTGCACTGGATGTTGTACTGGCCGTACTCGGAGCAGATGTTCTTAGTCAGCATCTTAAGTCCCCCCTTGGCGGAAGCGTAAGCGGACACTGTCTCCCGGCCAAGCTCGGACATCATGGAACAGATGTTGATGATCTTGCCGTGGCCCTTCTTAATCATGGAAGGAATGACGGCCTTGGATACGATGAAGGGGCCGTTCAGATCGATGTCGATGACCTGCCTGAACTGGGCCGCCGTCATCTCGGTCATGGGAATCCTCTTGATGATGCCCGCGTTGTTCACCAGGATGTCGATGACGCCTACCTCCGCCTCGATTTTTGCCACCAGGGCGTTTACCGCGTCCTCATTGGTGACGTCGCAGACATAGCCGTGGGCCTTGATGCCCTTCTCCTCATAGGCCGCCAGCCCCTTGTCCACCAGCTCCTGATTGATATCGTTGAAGCAGATAACGGCCCCGCACTCCGCGTAGGCGGAAGCGATTGCGAAGCCGATGCCGTAGGAGGCTCCCGTTACCAATGCTACTTTTCCTTCCAGTGAGAAATTCGTGAATTCGGACATTTTTTGTTTCTCCTCTCCTCTGAGTATACCCTTTTTTTCAGCAGTTTTCCATATAAATTTTGTTTTCCGAAATTCTTAATTATAATTTCCCGGTGTTTTTACCGAAATGATTCCCGCGCAATGACCATGGCTGCATATTCTACATCAAATCCTTCATGGCGATGCCGTCCATGTCATCGAAGTCCTGGTTCTCTCCCACCATGCCCCAGATGAAGGTGTAGGCCCTGGAGCCGCAGCCCGCG